>JACZSY010000296.1 GCA_022573975.1 SAR324 cluster bacterium
TGATCGGAGTCGTGGGCCTCTTCGCGGTGGTGTGGGTGGGCGGCAATGCCTACACCTCTTTCATCCTGCAACGCTTCGTCGTCGCGCCCAACGAATTGGAAAAGGAACGCATCTACCTCGAGTACCATATCGCCGCCACCAACAAGGCTTTCGGCCTGGACGGCATCGTGGAACGGGCGCTGACCAAGGACACCGAACTGACCGCCAAGGACATCGCCAACAACCGGCCCACCATCAACAACATCCGGCTGTGGGACCATGAGCCCCTGTTGGACACCTTCTCCCAGCTCCAGGAAATCCGCACCTATTACGACTTCGTGTCGGTGGACAACGACCGCTATATGATCGACGGCGAATTGCGGCAGACCATGCTCTCGCCCCGGGAGTTGAATTCCGACTCATTGCCGCAAAAAAACTGGATCAATGAACGGCTCTCCTTCACCCATGGCTACGGGCTGACCCTGGGGCCGGTGAACCGCGTCAATGCGCAGGGCCTGCCCGTGCTGTTCGTCAAGGATTTGCCTCCACGCACGGAAAAGAAGGAACTGGAAATCAAACACCCCGAAATCTACTATGGGGAACTGGCCAGCGATTATGTGTTCGTCAATACCAACAAGGAGGAATTCGACTACCCCGAAGGCAAAATGAACATCACCAGCACCTATGACGGAAAAGGCGGGGTGCTGTTGAACAGCCTGTGGCGGCGGCTGTTGTTCTCCATCTACCTGCGGGACGTCAAGTTACTGTTCGCGGACGATTTCAACGATAAGACGCGTATCCTGTTTCACCGCAACATCGCCGAGCGCATCGGGATGGTCACGCCGTTCCTGGTGCAGGATTCCGACCCCTACCTGGTGATCCACCAGGGGCGGTTGGTGTGGATTTTCGACCTGTACACGCTGTCGGACCGGTTCCCCTACTCCCAGCAAACGGCGGATTCCGGCAACTACATGCGAAATCCCATCAAGGCGGTGGTCGACGCCAAGGACGGCACCATCACCTATTACCTGGTGGACCCCGATGAGCCGATCGCAAGGGCCTACGCCGCCATTTTTCCCGGACTGGTGCGCCCCATCGCCGAAATGCCCGCCAGCCTGCGGGCGCACCTGCGGCATCCCCAGGATTTTTTCAGGGTTCAGGCGAACATGTACGCCACCTACCACATGAAGAACGTGAACACCTTCTTCAACAAGGAAGACCTGTGGTCCATTCCGGCGGTAGGGCAAAAGCTGATGGAGCCTTACTACACCGTGATGAAACTGCCCGAGGAGGACAAGGAGGAATTCATCCTGATGCTCCCCTTCACACCGGCCCGCAAGGACAACATGGCCGCCTGGATGGTCGCCAGGAGCGACGGGGATCTGTTGGGAAAACTGGTGGTGTACATTTTTCCCAAGCAAAAGCTGATCTTCGGCCCCCAGCAGATGGCGGCCCGGTTCAACCAGGACCCACAGGTGTCCCCGCTGATCACCCTCTGGAACCAGAGCGGCTCCACGGTGAGTCTGGGGACGCTGCTGGTGATCCCGATCGAAACCTCCCTGATCTACATCCAGCCGCTCTACCTCAAAGCGGATGAAGGAAGCATTCCCGAGTTGAAGCGGGTGATCGTGGGGTACCAGAACAAGATCGAAATGGCGGAAAACCTGGAAGATGCGCTGGCCCAGATTTTCGGCGACGGCACCCGGACCGAGGCCGCCTCGGCCGCCAAGGACGCGAGTTCCATTCCGGCCGCCGCGCTGATCCCGGGCACACCCGCCGCGCCGGTCAGGGGAACCCTCTCCGAGCGGGCCCGCGGCCATTACCGGACTCTGAGCAAGGCCCGCCGCGATGGGGACTGGGCGCGCTTCGGGGCCGAGTTGAAGGCCCTGGGCCGGGTGATCGAGGAGATGAACCGGGCCGCCCGGTAGAGGGAAGCGCCGGGGGAGGCGTCTCAGGCGTCTCAGGCGTCTTTACTTGCGCGGACCGGACGCGCCGGCCCGTTCCGAGGAGGGGTTGATTCAAGATGGTCATCCCCTCAGCGGGTTATCCCCTCAGGAACCGGCGCACCTCCGCGTTGACGCGATCCGGGAATTCCCACAACGGGAAGCCCCCGGCATCCGCGATCACCACGCGCCGTGCGTGGGGCAACAGGCTGGACAACTGGCCGGCGGCCTGCACAAAGTCGGCAAGCTCATGCTCCCCGTTGACGATCAGCACGGGAAGCCCGAGTTCGGCCAACCGGTCGTCGATGGGGGCGACCCGGGCCGGCGCTTGGGTGTCCAGCCAGGGCCCGCCCTGGAACTCCGATACCATGGCCAGATGCCCGGCGGCGCGGCAGGTTTCCGGATTGTCGCGCATCACCTCGAACCACTCCGACCGCTCCCACCAGTGCCGCCGGGCCGCATCCAGTCCGCGCCCGGCCGCCAGCCGCTTGACCTGTGCGATCATCTCCACCGCGTAGGGGGGCTGCCGATCCGGGAACACCGGTCCCTCCAGCACCAGCGATGCGAACCGCGCGGGCTCCCGGGCCGCCAGCAGCAACCCCACCCCGGCGCCGGTGTGGGTGCCCCAGAAGTGGGTGCGTTCGGCTCCGGCTTCCCCCATCCCGCCCTCCACTCCGCCCTCCCCGATGGCCTTGTCCATGGCCGCCCGCACGCTCGCCGCGTACTCCTCCATGCCGTAGGGGCCGGGCAGGGACGCGGACAGGCCGTGCCCCGGCAGGTCGATCAGCAACAAACGAAAATCCGCCCGGAACGCGGCCACCTGCGCCGAAAAAACCCCCCGATGCTGCGTGGCGCCATGCACCAGCGTCAGCCAGGGCGCGGCGGAGCCTTTCCTGCCGGCATCGCTCACCACCTCGAAGCGGGCGGCGGGGGGGGCCGTCATGGGGCGCCAACCATCGGGCGGCGAGGGGCGCCAGGGTGGCGGTTGGCAGGATAGGGGGTGAGCATGGAGTGCCGGATTGGGTTCATTTGGCAGAACGCGCCTGGACACGGTAATTATATTTATCTATTTGGTATGGATACTATTTTTGCACGTATAGTCAAATGTGGAAAAGAGATGGATATGGTGGAGCCGATAGGGAAACTGAGCCCATTACCCGGAAGGTGTGAACGCAGGAGGGCTGCCGGCGTTCCGTATATAGCTATTTTTTCCTCGTTTTGAACTTCCGGACCCATGCCCTGGCCAGCCGCAGGGCTTTTTCCAATTGGGCGGGGGTCATCTTTCTTGAGAGATTGCCTCGGCGTATTTTCGCTGCGTGTTTGAGTTCTCCTCCGCCAAAAACCGCCGATAGATTGAACCACTTATGGGCTTCCACATCATCCTGTAGGCCTCCCTGCCCTTTTGCGTACATATTCCCAAGATTGAATTGCGCACCGGCAAACCCTTGCCCGGACGCTTTGCGGTACCATTTTTCCGCTTCAACCCGGTCTTGGGGAACGCCCTGTCCATTGGCGTACATATTCCCAAGGTTGAATTGCGCAATGGCAAATCCCTGGTTGGCGGCTTTGCGGTACCATTTCACGGTCTCACCGTAGTCTTGGGGAACGCCCTGTCCATTGGCGTACATATTCCCAAGGTTGAATTGCGCCTGGGCAAAACCCTGGTTGGCGGCCTTGCGGTACCACCTGACCGCCTCAACCTGGTCTCTGTGAACGCCCTGCCCATTTTGGTGCAGGACTCCAAGATTGGATTGCGCTTTGTCAAAGCCTTGGTTTGCTGCTTCGCGGAACCACTTGGCGGCCTCACCGGAGTCTTCGGAAACGCCCTGTCCAGAGAAGTACAATAACCCCAGAGCGGTTTGGGCATTGGCGACACCTTGTTCGGCTGCCTTCCGGAGCCACTTGACTGCTTCACCGAAGTCCTGAGGAGCGCCCCGCCCACTGGCGTACATGATGCCAAGATTGGATTGCGCCCTGGCTTCCCCACGTTCAGCCTTGCGCCTAAGTTCGGCCAGGTCTTGAGGAAATAGATCGGCGAAAGCCAGCACCATTCCCACGAATATTATTGCGGCAGTTTTCCCCAAATGGGTCATGGGTTTCCCTTTTAGCGGAGTGTTCCAAATTTGGTATGCGATGGATCGAATATCATAGTGGGAATACCGCCTCAACGGTTTCGGGCCACAGACCGCTTCCTCCCCCCGCAAGCAGGAATTGGATTATCGGGTGTCCGTCCAACTTTCCGAGAAAGCCAGCGCGGAGGTGCTGAACGGTCTTCCATCGCGTTCCCGCGGCCATGGCCTGCCGGCGGCCTGAATGCCGTTGCGTGACAGGCGCGCGGCAAGAGCCGGTACCAGAACGGTGCAAACCCCGTAGGGGCGGCCCGGCTCGGCATTGGGCTGGGTGTGGATAAGCAACGGTTCACCGATTTCGTGCCAGGTGAGGATAATTTCCTCGTCCCCCGAAACCACCCGCTCGGTCCAGAAATAGGCCGGATCCCCCGACTTGGTAAACCGGGATTCGATCACCGGGATGGCCGTATCGGCTGTCTCGGCGTTAAGCATTCCCTGCACCGTGGTCTGCAGCCAACGCGCCATGGCAATGTTGTCGGAGTAGATGCGCCAACGATTCTCAGTCAATTCGCTCTTGAGATACAGCACATGCCCTGGTCCGGCCGGGCAGAAGATGATGCGCCAAAAGCTCGCATTGGTCGTGTAATCATCGCTATCGGTCTCGCTCAATCGTATGAACG
>JACZSY010000076.1 GCA_022573975.1 SAR324 cluster bacterium
TGGACTCCGGATCGACGTGCCCCACGGCGGACCCGGTGATGGCCCCCCCCATGCCGGCCAGGGCGCCCGCGATGACGAACTTGACGTTGACGGCCTTGTTGGCGGAAACCCCCAGGTATTCCACCCGGATTTCATTGTCCCGGATGGCCGTGGTCAGTTGACCCATGGTGGAGGAAAGATAGCGGTTCACCAATATGCCCATCGCGCAGGCCAACACGCTGATAAAAATGTAAACTGCCGTTTGCCGGGTCTGCCCCGCCATTTCAAACCCGAGCATGGTCAGCCCGAGCACATTGAACCCGTCCGAACTGCCCAACGTCTGGGACTTGACCAGTACCCCGTATAGGATCATGGAAAAGGCCAGGCAGAGCATGGCGAAAAAAATCTCCCGGTAGCGGGAGATCAGCAAACCCAGCAGGAAGGCGGCCAGCCCCGAAAAAAAAGTCGCCAGAAAGGTCAACAGGATCATGTCGGTGACCCCGGCATAGACCCTCAGCAATCCCACCGTGTAGCCGCCAATCCCGAAAAACAGGGCCTGGCCAAAGGAAATCAAGCCGGTGCGCCAGAGGATCAACAGGCCCAACACCACCAACCCCCTGGCCAGGGAGATGGTGGCCACGGAGATGAGCCAATCGGGGAGCACCAGCTTCATCGCCAGCAGGAAGACCAGCGCCCCAATCAGGCCCATGTCGGTGCGGGTCAAAAGGCCTTTCATATTTTTCTTGCCTCGGCCTGACCGAACAAGCCCTGTGGACGAAAGGCCAGCACCAGGGCCATCACCCCATAAATGATGAACAATTCCAATACGGGCAGCAGGTGCACCGCGGCCGCCCGGATGATTCCCACCAACAAGGCGCCCACCGCGGCGCCGGGAATACTCCCCATTCCGCCGATGGCCACCACGGCGAAGGCCAGCACGATCACCTCCACGCCCATTCCAGGGGTGACGGAAACCATGGGCGCCGTGAAGGCCCCGCCCATTGCGCCAAGTATGGCGCCAAGGACAAAGGTGACCGTGAACACCCGGGAGACGTTGATTCCGAAAGCCTGGGCGATTTCCCGGTCATGGATCACCGCCTGCAGCAATTTGCCCCATATGGTGCGGGTGAGCCCCCACCACATCAAGGCGCACACCACCAGCGACAGCGGAATCAGGGAAAGTTCGTAAATGGCATAGGAAATACCCAGGATTTTCACATTGCCCAGCAGGGCATAAGGCTGAAAAGCGAAGTAGGGATCGACGCCGAACACGAACATGATGCCGTCTTCGAGCATCAGGAAGGCCGCGAAGGTGACCAGCACGATAATAACCTCGTCCCGTCCGTACATGAACCGCAACAGCCCGCGCTCCAGCACCAGCCCCAGCACCACGCCAACGGCGATGGCCGCCAGCAGCAATACGGCGAAGCTGCCAAAGGGAGGCAAAAACGAGGAAAATTCCGGGTCGAAATATTTTCCAACCCCCCAGGCGGCGACATAGGCGCCGAAGGCGTACAGGCCGCCATGGGCGATGTTGAGGATGCCCAGCACGCCGAAAATCAGGCTCAGCCCCACGGCAACCAAGAAAATCCAGGAGGAATACATCAGACCGTCGATAAGAATGGCTATCGTGGCAGTGAGGAATTCCATGTTCGGAAACGGCTCCTTTGACGACTTTTTACAACTGGAAAACGCACGGGGACGGCCCGCAAGAGCCGTCCCGCGCGATAAAAACAATGATGGAAAGCGTCATGGAAGGATCATTAGCACTCAGCGCCCTTCATCCCGCCTTTGATCCATTCGGCGCTTTTCACGCCCTTGGGGGGATTCACGCACTTGGCATCGAACCACATCACCTCGGTGATGGTTTGGGTGCCGGCGTCCCTGTCAAACTTGGACAGGCCGTAGGCGTGTTCGGTGACCGCCTGATGGCCGTTGCCCTCCGACAGGTCGATGGTGGTGCCAAAGGCCTCGAACTTCAGGTATTCCATGGCCGCGATCACCTGTTCGGTGGTGGGCATGCCGCCTCCCTTGGCCTTGGAGGCCTTGTCGTAGGAGATCTTCACCGCCAGCATGGACTGGGCGGTCATGTAGGCGGGATACACCGGAACGGTGCTGAATTTATTGAAGTAGGTCTCGCGGAACCATTTGTTCAGAGGGGTCTTCCGGGCCAGCACGCCATAGGGCCCGCGGGCGCCGATGATGATGCCGTCGGGCAATTTGGACCCCAGCCGGAACATGTTGGCTTCAGCCGTGGTGAGCACGATCTTGCTCTGCTTGTGCAGCCCCCGGGCCGCCAGTTGATACACGAAGCTCTCCACGTCGCCGCCCCACAGCGCGGAGTGGATCACCCCCGGCTTTTTGCCCAGCAGCACGGAAATTTCCGAACTGAACTGGCCGGCGAACAGTTTCGGGAACTGCTCGGTGACGATTTTCGTGCCGGGTATGACCGCGGCCAATGCCAGGTTGAAATCCCGCCAGGAATCCTGACCCCAGGCGTAGTTGGGGTTGATGGCGCCCATGGTTTTTACGTTGGGAAACTTGGCCTTGATATAATGGGCGGCCGCCACGCTGTCCGTGACGGAAGAGGAAATGGTGCGGAAAACGTATTTATAGCTCGCATCCTCGAACAGGCGCGGCGTTCCGCAAATGGGGATCATGGTCAACACCTTCAATTCCTCGGCCACCGGGGCCACCGCGATGCAGTTGCCGCTGGAGATATAGCCGATGACGAAGTCCACCTTGTCCCGCTGCACCATGTTGCGGAATTCGATAACCTGCTTGACGGCGCCGCCTCCCTCGTCGATGTACTTGGCCTCGACCATGAAGCCGGCCATTCCCTTGGTGTTGTAGGGTGCGGGAAGCGAGCCACTGTTGATGGCGTCGATCATCAACTCGATGCCGTTGCGGGCCGGAACGCCGAAGGGGCCGGCCGCCGCGCCAACCAGGAAAAGAGAGACGCCGACTTTCAACACCGGCTCGGCGGCGGCTTGTTCAGGCTTTTTCTCTTCTTCCTTTTTTCCACAGGAACCCAGCAGAAAAATCGCCAAGGTGACAATCAGCACAAAGGCCGGCAGAGGAGAAACGCGCCGAAGGCCGGATTTTTTAAATCTGAACATGGGATACCTCCTTTTCTATTCCGAAAAGCATTTTCACAAATTGGCCGAGAGGAAAACGTTCCCCACATTCGAAAAAAAACCGATTGTGAGGCTCGGCATCGTGCAACGACAACCCCGTCTTGATCCATCCCAATGGGCATCGGGGCAAGGAAACCGGGTGTTTTATCTTGGTGTGTGAAGTCGCAAGATCGAAGTTAGCCCAAAACGGACCGGTTCCACAAGGAAAATTGAATTGTCTCCAATCGGATCAACGCAAGCCTCCTGAATTTTCGGAAGCCGGCCGCCCTCCAAGCAAAATATATGGCCCGCCGGTCACCGGCAGCTGGCGCCCCGCATCCCGCACCGCCAGGAATCGGCCACCCTCCGTTTACCATGATTCGGCCGCCAAACTCCATCTCAAAGGGTGTCGCCACAACCTCAACGACACCGGGCGCATCCTGCCCTGCTCTGCGTCCCTGACGGGAAAAATGCGGGGGAGACTAGAATAATTTCAATAAAAATCAAACGCCCGGCGATGGAGTCCTCCGGGTCTTACGTGATGGGACGGAGGTTTGGATGGCGGGGGACCCTGTAAACAGCCCGAGACCCTTTTGCCCCTTTAGCGGAGATCGAGGATTTCCCTCACAATGGTAAACAATTGGTTTGGAGAATAGGGTTTTTTAATCAAACGCAATTCGTTTTCACTTAGAAAATCAGACTCAAGCTCGTTCGGTGAATACCCCGAACTGAACAGGACAGGCACATCGGACCCTGTTTGGCGTATTTGCTTGTACACATCCTGACCGTGTTTCCTGGGCATGACCATATCCAGTATCACCAGATCGATCAAATGCTGTTTTTCTGCAAATATCTCAAGGGTTTCCATTCCATTTCCAGCGGTAAAAACGACGTAACCCTGACTCTCCAGCAATCTGGATAACATGGTTCGAACCTCATCGTCATCCTCCGCGATCAGAACGGTTTCGCTCCCCCTGGGAGAGGCCGGATGGATGTGTTGAGGTATGTTGATTTCTTCCGATTTTACCGCGGGCAGGAAAATCTTAAAGGTACTCCCGGCTTCGGGTTCACTGAAAACCTCTATTACGCCCCCGTGTTGCTGAATGGCCCCATACACCATGGCCAAGCCCAATCCGGTGCCTTTCCCCACTTCCTTGGTGGTGAAAAACGGTTCAAAGATGTGTTGCCGATTTTTCGGTGAAATGCCGACACCGTTATCGCTCACCGACAATACGACGAAGCGGCCCGCATCTCCCAAGCCGTGGGCATCGCAAAATTCCTGATCGGCGATAAAATTTTTGCTTTCGATGATCAAGCGGCCACCGCCAGGCATCGCGTCACGGGCATTGACGCACAGATTGATGATGACCTGCTCGATTATTCCCGGGTCGGCATTCACCAAATCGAGGTCGTCATCCGTACCATGCTCGACCAAAATCTGCTCGCCAATTAACCTGCCCACCATCCCAACCTGACTGGAGACCAACTCGCCCAGGTGCAATATTTTTTTCTGGATAATACTTTTTCGGCTAAATCCAAGCAGTTGTTGTGTCAAACGGCTTGTCCGCTCGGCGGACTTTGCAATCATGTCCGCGTACTCGACCACCGAATCGGTATTTTCCGGTTTATGCTGAATGAAATAAGCACTGTTGCTGATGATTTGCATCGCGTTATTGAATTCGTGGGCAATGCCTCCGGCCAGTTGACCCACTGCCTCCATCTTTTGAGATTCGCGCAGTTGCTCTTCCATTTTCTTTCGTTCGGTGATGTCCTCGACCATGGAGGAAAATCCCCGCACCTGTCCATCCGGGCCAATATCGGGAATATAAGAGGCATGGAAGTAGCGGGTATTTCCATCGGGAAAGGGAACCTCGCTCTCATAACTGTGGATTTCCCCAGCCAACACCTGCTCAATATGGGGTTGAATTATCCGATAGGCCTCCGGAGACATCAACTCGCCAACGCGCTTGCCATGGAGTGTGTCCGCATCCCGGCCGATCCACTCGCACATGGTCCGGTTGTTGAACCGGTACCGTTCATCGCGGTCTATGTAACAGATGCTGACAGGCACGGCGTCCGTGAGAAGCCGAAGCAGCCTTTCTCCTTCCGCCCGCGCCAGTTCCGCTTCTTTTCGTTTGGTGACATCTTCGATCACACCCACCAGCCCGATTGTGGTTCCGGCGTGGTCCAATAGCGGCGCCTTGATTTTATGCCGCCAGATCGTTTTCCCATTGGGCAGGGTCAGTTCCTCATCCCATGCCTCAACCCGCTCCCCGCTTTCCATCACTTTGCGGTCGTCCGCTTCGATGATCTTTCTTTGCTGGGGGGTGCCGAGTCCAATATCCTCGACGGTCAGGCCCTTCAGCATCTCGGGGGGCAGGCCAATATTCGCGGCGAAGGCCTCGTTTGTCATCAAATACCGGCCCTGCCGGTCTTTGACCTGCACACCCACCGGAATCGCAGCGAACACGGTTTGCAACAGGTTCTCCTTGGCTTGCAGTTCCTCCTCGGCGCGTTTGCGCTCGGTGATGTCTTCCTGAACGGCCACCCACACTTTTCCGTATCGCGAATCTTCGAAGGCGGAAGCGGTGACATTACACCAAAATTTGGTCCCATCTTTTTTGAGGCTGTACACCTCGCCATGCCACCTTCCCTGCTCCGCCATGATCCTGCCGATTTCTTCACCTGTCTCCTTTGGCGTAATTTTTCCGGGGGCATTTAGCCTGCTCATTGGCATGCCAAGCATTTCGCCGGGGTCATACCCAAACATTTGCTCGAATTTCGGATTGGCATAAACGAGGATTCCGTCCTCGGCTCGAATCAGGTGAACTCCCTCCGCCATGTTTTGGACGATTTCCACATTGAGGAGCAATTCCTCCTCTGCCCGTTTGCGTTCGGTGATGTCTCTTAGCATGACGGCGAAATGGGTTTTGCCCTCCACCGAGATTTTTGTGATGGAAGCTTCGGCGGGAAACTTTTGCCCATTTTTGCGTTGACCGTACACCTCGGAACGTTCGCTCATCAGCCGCAAAACATCGTCGCCCGTGGCAAAACTTTCCAGGTGCCGCCTGTGACGCTCCCTTGCGCCCGCGGGAAGCAGCATATCGATCGGTTGTTCCAACACCTCGGCAAATGTAAATCCGAACGTCGATTCCGCGCCTGCGCTGAACAGTTGAATGCGAAATTGATCGTCCGTCAAAATCACCGCGGCATCGGCAATTTGCAGGAACCCGATCAGTTGAGCCGGGAGGCCGCCTTGGAACCCGGTGGAATTCGAATTCCCGGCCTGTAATCGTCCGGATCGCCATTGCTCCAACTCGGAGATCAGCTGCGTCTTGGTTTTATTGAGGTCTTGAATCTCTGGCGATTGTTTCGAGATCATACCCGTCTCCACGAATGGGGAAATTGTGGACAAATACCCGGGGACCCCCCCCCGATTGATCGAATAAAAATAAGGAAGTGAGTTTTGGATTTACGCTAAAATAATTCCCGATCGAAAGTATGTGAAAATTTTTACGTTGGCCTGGGAAAACTCAAGAATTAATCGGAATGGCTCTTTTTCCCTTTTGCTTACGGCGAACAAGAATTCGGTTTTTAAAAAAATCAAAGCCCCATGGAGATTGGAGGAAGGGCTTTTTTCAACAATGAAGGTCAAAACGGACATTGTTTGGCGGCACGTTGCCCATTAAACGAGGGGCCTGGGGAAAAGGTTTCCGGATGCCCGATCCCAAATCACCACATTCACCGATCATGGACAAAATGATTCGGAAAGGAAAAAACTCTGCATCCTCCTTTTAATATTTTTCTAATTATTTGTTATTATAAATAAATTTTTAATGCAGCTTCGGCGGGCAAGGAGCTGGCCCCGCCGGCTGGATGACCCAATTGGCGGGCTGGCAACAGGACCTGGCGATCGTGGGCTCCATCGCCGCCATCGTGCCGGGGGGCGTTACCTGACCCGGCCCGTCTTCCGCATCGTGGCGAAAGGCAGGCTGAGGGAGTTGTTTTCCGCCACTGGTGGTGAGGCCGGCGATGGGTTTTCGGTCCTGTTCAAATCGGCCGATTTTGCTACAATCGGTTTTTCCTGACAGAAGGCGGCCTTGGTTGCGCAGGGAGCGCGGTCCGGCTTCCCCGAAGGGTCCATCTCCGGCCGTCACCGATCGGCCCCGGAAATGCTGGCAACTCTCCAGGCCGCGTTTTCCACCGATGTAGGCATCTCAAGAGAGGAGTATGGAATCATGATCTTCCGGCAACTCTTCGAATCCCAATCTTCCACCTACACCTATCTGATCGCGGATGCGGCCAGCGGCGAGGCCATCCTGATCGACACGGTGTTCGAGACCGCCCGCCGGGACGAGGCCCTGCTGAAAGAATTGGGCCTGACTTTGACGCATACGCTGGACACCCATTGCCACGCGGACCATGTCACCGCGGCCTGGCTGTTGCGCAAGCGCACCGGCAGCCGCATCGCGATTTCGGCCCACGCGGGCACGGAAGGAGCCGACCTCCTTCTGCGCGAAGGAGATACCATCGATATCGGCGCACAGAGCCTTACCGTGCGCGAAACACCCGGTCACACCGGTGGCTGCGTCACTTACGTTCTGAACGATGGCGCCATGGCCTTTACCGGCGACGCCCTGCTGATCCGGGGGGCCGGGCGCACCGATTTCCAGCAGGGGGACGCCGGACAACTCTACCGTTCCGTCCACGGGAAGGTCTTCACCCTGCCCGGCCAATGCCTGATCTATCCGGCCCACGATTACATGGGGCGCACCGTGACCACGGTCGACGAGGAGAAGCGCTTCAACCCCCGCCTGGGAGGTGAACTGAGCGAATCGGACTTCGTGGGATACATGGACAACCTGGGTCTGGCCCATCCCAAGCAGATCGACGTGGCGGTGCCGGCCAACCTGCGTTGCGGCGCTCCGGAAAATGAGGAGGACTTGCCCGCCGATCCGGATTGGGCGCCGTTGACCTACACCTATGCCGGCATTTGGGAGGTGGAACCGGCCTGGCTGGAGGAAAATCGAGGCAAGGTGCTGGTGATTGACGTGCGCACTCCCGAGGAGTTCAGCGGTGCGCTGGGGCATCTCCCCGAAGCGGAACTGATACCCCTGGACCAACTGGCCGGGCGGGCGGGAAGCCTCGGCCAGAAGCGCCCCATCGTGACCGTCTGCCGCGCGGGAGGACGCTCGGCGCAGGCCACCGTCATTTTGGCGCGCGCCGGCATCGAAAGGGCCGCCAATCTTTCCGGCGGCATGATCCGCTGGCGGGGGTTGGGATTTCCCACGGAAGGATCGAGCAGCCAGGATTGAGCCACCGAACCGCTTAGCGGCGCGGGAGGGCAGGCCGGGCCAGGAGGAGGTGAGGCTTTATCACGAAGCCTCATCCCCCCTTCCCCCTTCTCCATTCCATGGAGAAGGGGGTGACTAATTTATCTATATCATTGTATACACAACACTTTTTCCCTCTCCATCGAGCCTGTCCTGAGCCTGTCGAAGGAATGGAGAGGGAGGGAGGCCGCAGACCGGAAGGGTGAGGCTTCGGACGCCGGGCCGCAGACCGGAAGGGTGAGGCTTCGGACGCCGGGCCGCAGGCCGGAAGGGTGAGGCTTCGGACGCCGGGCCGCAGGCCGGAAGGGTGAGGCCCGTTGAAAAAGCTCCACCCCTGAAACGATCCTTTGGGCAAAGGGCCCATGGCGCGCACCGGATGTTTCCATGAACATCACCATCCTGGACGATTATTTCGACACGCTGCGCACGTTGAACTGCTTCCAAACGCTCCAGGGCCACCAGGTGACCATCTGGAACGACCACGTGCAGGACGTGGACGCGCTGGCCGGGCGGCTCGAAAACACCGAGGCGCTGGTGCTGATCCGCGAGCGCACGGAAATCCGCGCGCCCCTGCTCGAACGGCTGCCCCGGCTCAAGTTGATCAGCCAGCGTAGCGTCTACCCGCACATCGACGTGGACGCATGCACCCGGCTGGGGGTGATCGTTTCATCGAACATGCACATGGACACGCCATCTTACGCCACGGCGGAATTGACCTGGGGGCTGATCCTGGCGGCGATGCGCCAGATTCCCCAGCAAATGGCGAGCCTCAAGGCGGGAAAATGGCAGATCGGCGTGGGCGGCACGCTCCGCGGCCACACGCTGGGGATCTATGGCTACGGCAGAATCGGGAGCGTGGTCGCGAGCTATGGCAGGGCCTTCGGGATGGATGTGCTGGTGTGGGCCAGCGAGGCCTCCCGGGAGCGCGCCCGTGCCGAAGGGCTGGCCGTGGCGCACAGCAAGGGGGACTTCTTCGAGGCGTGCGATGTGCTATCGCTGCACCTGCGATTGCATGAGGCCACCCGGGGCATCGTCACCGCCGCGGAGCTTGCCCGCATGAAACCCGGCGCCCTGCTGGTCAACACCAGCCGGGCGGAGCTGATCGCGCCGGGCGCACTGGCTGCGGCCCTGCGCGCCGGCCGGCCGGGCATGGCGGCGGTGGATGTCTACGAGGAGGAGCCGCTCAGCGATACCGCCCACCCGCTGCTCGCGATGGACAATGTGGTCTGCACGCCGCATATCGGCTATGTCTCCCGCGATGAATACGAGATCCAGTTCACCGATGTTTTCGGCCAGATCGCCGCCTACCATGAGGGCAGGCCCATCAACGTGGTCAATCCCGATGTGCTGGGGCATGGCGGGTAGTCATGTTCTCATTGCCGGGGAAGCGATCGCAGGCTCAATATTTCGCACGAATTACGGAATAATAAGCGAAATGATCTGAGGGTTTCCTATATTTTAAAGGAACAAGTCCTGCATCGAGAACCTTGAAGTATTTTTCTTCCACCAAAATATAATCTATTCTTTTTGAATTATAAGGGGCCGCCCATGTTCCTTCGAAGCGGGCTTCCTTGGCGCTTGGCGTATCAACCTCCTCTGCGGTGTCTACGAATATTCGATTTGAGACCCGGGGCTCTTCATTATCTCGTTCATAATCGGCAGGTGTTTTTTTAATTTCCTCCACCCATCGGTCGTCGTTCGGTCTCATGTTGAAATCTCCAATCAAAACGACTGGGCCGGAGAGCGAATCAATATATGCCATTATTCTTCGGACGGAATATGATGTATAGAGTTTGTCATGGGTATGCACGCTTATGAATACAATATTCCGACTATTCACTTTCATGGTTGCACTTACAATGCTTCTATTTTTAGCCAGAGTGTGGGAACCGACTCGTATTAAATCGGAATCCAATATTTTAAATTTTGACAGGATAGCGTTTCCCCAGGAACCCGCGTATCCACCCGGATTATGTGAACTATAGGTATAATTCATATTGGTCATCTTGGCCAAAGCCTTTGCCTGTCCATCGTTTACCTCCTGTAGCCCCACTACTTCCGATGGTACCGAGTTAATTGTTGCCGCAAGGTCTTCTAGGTGCTTTTTACAGCCTCTGAAGAAACCGCCAGAAGTATTTCCCCATTGTTTAATTCCGCAACCATGACGGATATTGAAAGTCATTACAGTAAATTCCGTCTTTTTGACCTCACTTCCATCAGATTTTCGGAGGTTCCCGATTTGGGGTCCGCAACCGGTAAGTACCAAAATGGCAATCAGCAGAACCAGCCACGAGCCAATATTTTCGAGATATTTAAAACAAAATTGGATTGATCTCATTTTTCACCTTCCATAAAATGAAAATTTTTCATCCGATTTCCCCCGGTTGGGAGTATCAATACGTCCTCGAACCACCGATACCACCGATTTGGAAGCAAAGTCGAAATCACACCGTTCGGCCGCCCATTATTTATGCGCCGGGAATCGATTGGAGCCCCGTGGTTCTCCACGGATTTAGCAGGCTTGGGAGCCGTCCCCAATAGTTCCGGACCCCTTCCCTTCCATTATGCGCCCCAATATCCGTCCCGCGATCCAACCGATGCCGTCAACCCAAATCCGGCGCCCGGCCGGAGGCCCTTGTATATCGCGCCAGAGTGGATTATGTAGGAATCATCCTGAGGGAGCGATTTACAAGCGTACCCTCACCAATAAAATCACGGCAATCCGCCCATGATGGCCATCACCTGCTATTTTAAAGGGGACCAGGATGCATGCCACGCCCGCGGCAAAACTTGAGAATCCGAGCCAGGAAACCCGCTACACCCGGCGGGCCCGCTACTTTAATTCCGGCAATGCTTTTGCGATCAAGCATCCGGCGGTTCCCCGCCATATTTTCCTGGCTGAACGGGACCGGGCTTTCGCCGCGGAGACCGGCACCGGATTGATCGGCCTGGATTTGAGCGAAGTGCTGGAACTGGCCTATCCGGCGACCACTCCCTTGATTCTGGCGCGTTATGCCCGCATCCGGGAGGGAGACTCCCTATCCACCGCTTTTCGATCCAGCGGTGAGATTTACCACGTGATCCGGGGGCGGGGGAAAACCGGCGGCCCGGACGACAGTTTGGAATGGAAGGCGGGGGACACGATTTTCCTGCCCGGCGGGCGGAAATGGACCCATTCGGCCATGGAGGATGTGGTGCTTTATGTGGTGACCAATGAGCCGCAACTCGCTTTCGAGGGGCTTGAGCCCCCACGGGACGGCCATGATGGGACAAATGGGACGATGGAACCGGTGCTTTACCCCGGAGAGCGGATCGAGGCGGAGCTTGAGGCCATTCACAAGGATCCAGCGGCCGGAGAGATGACTGGGTACGCCGTGATATTCTCCAGCGAATCCATGGAAGATATCCGCAATATCCATCCCACCATGACTTTGGCGATGAATTCCCTGCCCGCGGGAATGATACAGCGCCCCCACCGCCACAATTCGGCCGCGGTCACGCTCCTTCTCGATAGCGAGGGAGGATATTCCATCACCGAAGGGGAACGCATCGACTGGTCGCGACATGCGGTGATGGTCACGCCCCCCGGCGCGGTTCACTCCCATTACAATGAAGGCCCGGCGCTCAACAGGTTTCTCATCGTCCAGGATGGAGGGCTTTACTACCACTGCCGCACCATGGGATTCAGCTACGAGCCTTAGCGCCTTTTCCGGCAATCGGCTTGGGAATCACCCGCCAACAAAACCGTAAGACCTGTCCACGAACAAGCCAGCCCCCGGCATGTCATGTGGAGGGAGTATCGCTGTCCCGGCCGGGCATGCCGCCGCGCGGAACACCAAGACCACGTTTCGACTTTTTCAGCGCCAATCGGGCGGCTCGTGCCGGACACAGAAAAACCCCGGCCATGACCTGGGTCACGCCGGGGCTCAATGCCATCTGACACTCGCCGTTACTCGACGGCGCGGACCCCTGTTGCGGAAGGCCCTTTTGGACCCTGCTCTACGGTGAACTCGACCGTCTGCCCCTCGGAGAGCGTGCGAAAACCTTCCATTTGTATTTCGGATTGGTGGCAGAATAAATCTTTGCCTCCATCGTCCGGAGTGATGAAGCCGAAGCCTTTGGATTCATTGAACCACTTTACTTTACCTTGCATAGTACTCACTGTGATCTCAGGAACCGCCCAATTGCCCTTGACCTCCGGGCACCTCTAATTACGGAATTGTAATGTTCGTGGACACTGTTCCAAGTAAGGAACTTATATTAACATACAGAAAAGATGTTTACAAGAGAAATCAGGGCTTTGTTGGAATCTTTTTAAACCCGGAAAAGATAAAAACAGAAATTTTCCCTATGGACCCTCCGCGCTTACCGGGGTCAAGGGCAACCCCACGGCCTCCAAGCTCTTCAAAAATCTCCCCTTTGCAGGCGGGCCAAACGGGCAAGGCCATGACGATAAAAGCGAGGGGGCCGGTCAACCCTCTTTTTTCCGCCATTCATACGGATTCATCCACCGGATATTTTAAACAATTTACTTCCGTAGTATTGAAGAACCATCACCATTATTCTAAAACCTTCATCCTCCTTTAAAAACCTCGCGCCAATCCGATAATGCTCTCCTTCGCCAAAATCCTCTGTTGGATCGACCCGGCTGTAAATGATTTCAGAACTGATTTTAAACAATTTATCGTAAATTATATTTATTTCACTTCTTCCAGCGAGGGGATTGTTGGAAACCAAAGATATTCCTCCTGGTGAAATATCAAGCACTCTGAAGCTTTCATCTCCGATTTCAATATTAAGATCAATTTCCAGAGGAACCAGCACCCGGGGGTGTTTTCGTTTATCATGATCTTCAGTCTTCAGTGCCAGCATTTGGATTAATTCATAATATGAATTCCTCCAATTATTTCTTGTATCCGATTGGTTTCCCATGCTTTTCAGCGAAAGTTTTGGATTTGATTTCTCATTTGGGTCGTCACCCGCCCTTCCCGACGCCCACCTAATCCTCCCGCGGGGAGGCGCCGCCCCGTGCCCGTGCCCGTGCATAGCCGCGCTTGCTGGTTTCGGCGAGAAATGCGCTCCAAACCTGAATGAAGGGGTCTTCGGGTTGTTCGTCCAACCATTTTCGGAATTCTTCGAGTGGCTGGCGTCTGAGACATAGGCGGCGGTACATCTCCTTGAGGGTATCTATCTTATCGGGATATATTCCGGAGCGTTTGATGCCGATGGGGTTCAGTCCGAAGAGGTCTCCGCCTTGGGCGATCAAGGTGAAAGGCAGCACGTCCTGGGTGACCGCCGTGAGGCCGCCGGCCATCGCCAGCTCCCCCATCCGCACGAATTGGTGAATGCCCACCCCGGCTCCCAGGTTGGCGCGATCCATGATGAGGGCCTCGCCGCCGATGTTGACCGCCGGCCCGATGATGACATGGTCCTGGATGACCGCATCGTGGCCGATGTGGGAGCCGTTCATCATGAAAAGATGGTTCCCGATGGTGGTGACGCCCTTGTCCGCCGTGCCCCGGTTCACCACCGTGTTTTCACCAAACCAGTTCCCATCGCCGACCTTCAGCCAGGTGATCTCCCCCTGGTATTTCTTGGATTGTGGTTCACCACCCAGGGAGGCTCCGCGCATGAGATGGTTGCCACTGCCCATTTCCACAAAACCGGAAACGTGGCTTCCCGCGTCGAAAATGTTGTCCGGCCCGATTTTCGCGCCGGCTTCGATGATGGCGAAAGGGCCAATGCGGCACCCCTCGCCTATTTCGGCGCCCTCCTCGATGATGGCTGTGGGATGAATCTTTGTTTCCATGGAACGATCGGTCATTTTTCGCGGTCGATGGCGCTTGGCGCCGGTCAGTCCCGCAGGGCGGCGACGGCGGCGCCCATCAGGCCGGGTTGGGGGTGAACGATGACGTAGGTGGGAATGCCTTCAAGAAAGCTGGTGTAACGTCCTTTCGTCTCAAAACCGTGGCGGAAAGCGCCTTCATCGAGCCGCTCGATGATCTTGGCGGCGATGCCCCCGGCCAGGAACACCCCGCCTTTGGTCAGCAGCTTGAGCGCCAGGTTCCCCGCCTCGGCTCCATATACCGCGCAGAACAGGTCCAACGCCCGTTCGCAGAGGGTGTCGCTGCGTTTCAATGCGTTGCGGGTGATCACCACGCCGGAATCTTCGTTGCGCATCTCCTCGCGCACCGCGCCGGATTCGGCCAAACGCTCGCTGTCACGGAAGAATTCGTACACGTTGACCAACCCCGGCCCGCTGAGGATGCGCTCGTAGGAGACCCTGCCGAATCGTTTGGTGAGAAACTCCAGCAGGCGGATTTCCAGCGTGTTGCGCGGCGCGAAATCGGTGTGCCCGCCTTCGGAGGGCACGACCAGGTAATCCCGCCCGTCGTGGATCATGAACGCTTCGCCCAGACCGGTTCCGGCGCCCAGCACGGCGATGGGCTGGCCCTCCACGGTATCGCCGCCGCCGATCTGGCGCAGGTCTTCCGGGCCCAGCCGGGTCACCGCGTAGCAGTTGGCCGCGAAGTCGTTGACGAAGGTGACTTTTTCCAGGCCGATCCGCTGGCGGATACGCTCCGAATCGATCACCCAGGGCAGGTTGGTCAGCTTGACCAGGTTGCCGTTGACGGGTCCGGCCACGCCGAAGCCCGCCCGGGTGGGCTTGGCCCACGATTTACCCCCTTCGCTCTCCGCGCCGATATCCTCGAAGAAGGTGTTGATGATGGTGAGCAGCGACTCGTAATCCCCCGAGCCGTACACTTTCATCACCAGGGGCTCCCGCAGGTTCCCCGCTTCGAAGAGGGCCAGCCGGGTGTTGGTGCCCCCGATGTCCCCGGCCAGAATTGTTCCTTGTCCTCCCAAAATCGCCGCTCCACTGCTTCGCATGGCGGCCGGCAGGGCCGCCTGGAATATTCTCAACTGAACACGCCGATGTGACCAAGCCCATCGGCACAGCACCCACTATGCGCCATGGAGGCAGCGAAAGGCAATCCGCACCGGTGCCGCCCTTGCGATTTTCCGGCGGGGACGGTTAAATTTGAATGTACTCCCGGCATCCTTCGCCTCCAACCCCGTGTTATCGGCCGGGCGGTTAGCTCAGCTGGCAGAGCGGTGGCTTTACAAGCCATAGGTCACTGGTTCGAACCCAGTACCGCCCATTACATTTCAATGACTTAGCCCTGTTTGCGAGGGCTTTGCTTTTTGTTGAGCACTGTTGAAGTCCACTTTTGACCGCAGTTTTGTTGAGATTTTGTTGAGCTTGGGGACATTGCGGCTCGTTAGTAGAATTGGAGAGCTTCTGCTTTTTTAACCATGCCGCAGGTTGCGGTCATGCTCGGGGAGCAATCAACCATAAGCCCTTACACCGCATGGCGTAGGGCCCCTTTTCTATGGTGTACCGATGGCGCACCTTGGAAAGGCGCTTTCGGTTCATAATCGCGAGGTCGGGAGTTCAAGTCTCCCTCCTGCTACTTGAAATGACAGCCCTTTCGTCGATGCGGCGGAAGGGATTTTTTGTTTGTGCCGATGTGTTGGCAATTTTTTGTCTTTCAGCCACAAATCTGAAGCGAATGGGTTTCTCTGGAAAACTATGCGTAAAATATTTCCTTTGATATGATTGACTAATTTGGCTTCGTTTGGAAAAGTCCCAAAATCTAGACAGTGTGTTTACACTGGCACTAATCTGATCCTTCCGGGGATTGGATATCAACTGCTACCGGAATAGATGCGTTCTTGCCCAACCGAAAAGCTTGAATTCGCTGAAGTTCATGAAGAGCTTTGTAAAATCCATTCTCAAGAGAAGTTTCGTATCGAAGCTGCAGCCCCGTCTGCTCAGTAAGTTCCGTTGCTGCATTTCTGACGGAAATAGCCGTATCCAACATTTCATCGGGGTGTTTTATAATCGCTAATACCTCCATGTCATCCCGGAGGCCTTCCAGCAACGTGATAAGAGATTCTTTTTCATTCTCCGGGAATTCAATAAATAGATCCTTAGATAACTCTGCAATGGAGGGAGCCTTGACCCCATCAAAGCCACGTTCTAACCGATTCTTCAAAAGAATAAAGCCTTTCTTTTCGTTCCCTGTTGGAGTATCGACTTGGTCGAAAAGCTGACTCAAAACCGAAAAACTCGCTCGGATGATTTTTCCGTTTTCCCTAATTTCGCTGATTACCGCATTAGCCGCCTTTGAAATCAGTAAAAAGTGGCTTGAAGGAACTTCTTCCCATGATGGGAATTTCTGGTTTGGGTCATGACGCCCATATAATCCCAGCTTTTCATCCCTTAAAGCTTT
>JACZSY010000297.1 GCA_022573975.1 SAR324 cluster bacterium
TGCGCGGTGCTTTTTTGCTCGGTGTTTTTTTGCGCGGTGCTTTTTTGCGCGGTGTTTTTTTTGCGCGGTGCTTTTTTGCGCGGTGTTTTTTTTGCGCGGTGCATCTTCTGGATAGCGCTTTTTCAGGCTGCGCCAAATCGAGCGATGGAAATCGGCGGCGATGGCGACATGGAAAGCGGTTGCGGGATTTAAAGGGGAAATCAAGAGGGTAATCGCCGGAGGAACCTCAGAAAAACCATAGGAACAAAAATGGAACTGGACACCAGCATTAAGATTTTGATTGCCGAGGACAATCCCAATTTGCGGCAGGTGCTTGTCAATATCATCAGGAAAATTGGTTTTGACAAAATCCTGGAGGCTGAAAACGGGGAAATCGCCTGGCAATTCATTCAACGCGGAGGGGTGAATCTGGTGTTGACCGATTGGGCCATGCCGGAACTGGATGGCATGCAATTGCTGAAAAAAATCCGCAATTCCGATGCGCCCACTTGCGATATCCCGTTCCTGATGATCACCGCCGCGGATACGAAAAACGCCATCATGTCCGCCGGAAAAAGCGGCGTCGACGCCTATGTGATCAAACCTTTCAGCGTTTCCACGGTGGTGGAAAAAATCAAGGAAGCGATCGAAAAACGCGACAGTCTGTGACCAAACCCCCACCCATCTGGACGCCAAAATCCATTCTCGAATGGACGGAAGATTTTCTCCAGCGTAAAGGAGTCCCTTCCCCCCGCCTCGATGCTGAATTGTTGCTGGCCCACGTGCTGGAATGCCAGCGAATCGATCTTTATCTTCAATTTCAAAGACCCTTGGAGGCTGGGGAACTTTCCCGCTTTCGGGAGCTGGTGCGCCTGCGGGGGGGGCGCAAACCGGTGGCTTATTTGCTGGAAGAAGCCGGCTTCTGGAATCTCACCCTGCGGGTCACCGAGGCCACGCTCATTCCCGGCCCGGACACCGAAATTCTGGTGGAAGGGATCCTGGCGGCCATCTCGGCCCTGCGCGCCACGGCCGCCGCGGACTCCCCCTTGCTGGCGGTGGAGTTGGGCACCGGCACCGGGGCGGTTCCCCTGGCGGTGTGCTCGGAGGCCGAGGGCATCGAGTGGATCGCCGTCGAGCATTCTCCCGCGGCGATGGCCGTCGCCGCGGAGAACAAAAGGCGCCATGCCGGCCTATTGACGCCTCGCGGCAATACCCTGCACCTGGTGTTGGGCGACCGGTTCGAATCGATCCGGCCGCGGCGTCCGCTGCATCTGATCGCGGGAAATCCACCCTACATTCCCACCGGGAGTATCGATGGCCTGATGCCCGAGGTGTCCGGCCATATGCCGCGGATGGCGCTCGACGGGGGCGTGGATGGAGAGGATTTTCAGCGCTATCTACTCGATTTCGCGCTTGAGCGCCTCGCCCCCGGAGGAAGAGTCGTGTTGGAAATGGGCGCGGAGCAAAGCGCCAGCCTGGCGGCCGCCATCGAGGCGCGCCAAGGATTGGCCCTGGTGGAAATTCGGCAGGACCTGGCGGGCCATGACAGGGTTTTGCACGGGGAAAGAACCGATTGAATCTTTTTGTACGGGTCCATTCCCCGCCCCTTGCGGCGATGCCGCCGATCAATGGGAGAGGTGGGAATTTTCCGGAATGATTTCGATGGGAGGGTTGAGAGTCCGCCGGGGAGGCCATCGGGGAGGCCATCTCCGGCGGCCATGCCCGGAAGCCCCCGTCCTGCTCAGCCGATTTCGCTGTCCTGATAGATTCGGCTTCCCATCGGTTTGCGCTGCCCCTGGTACTTGCCCCGGTAAGGCGCGCTGGCGGGTTGATCCATGCGGGAGAAGACGAGTTGGCAAATCCGCCTTCCGGCTTGCAGGCGGATGGGTAGCCGGTTGGCGTTGAACAACTCAAGGGTCAATTCCCCTTCAAAACCGGGGTCCACCCAACCGGCGTTTTCGACGAACAGGCCAATCCGGCCGATAGAGCTTCTTCCCTCCACGAACGCGGTCACGTCCGAGGGCAGCTTGATGTATTCCATGGTGGAGGCCAGCAGGAAGGAACCCGGCGGAATCACGATCTCCTTCCTGGACATCTCCACATAGCGGATGGGCCGGTCCAGATGGATGGTGTCGAAATCGTTTTCATCCACCTTGAGGAAATGCTCCCCCAACCGCAGATCGATGGAGGCCGGCTGAATGCCTTGATCGTCCAGCGGGTCCACCACCAATTCGCCGCTTTTAATCATGGCGCGCAGGGTGATGTCCGATAAAATCATGGGGGGGGGGAATCGCGATCGAAAAGGGAAAAGCCATGCTTGTCCCGGTTGGGTGTATCCTGGGCGCATGGGGAACTGAAATTCGGTGCGCTCCGGCGTTTCGATGAATCTTTTTATACGGGTGCATCCCCCCCCCTCCCCTGGTGCTGGCCGGAAAAAGAGGACGGGGCCGGTTATCCCGCCTGATGCTTTTCCTCGTCCACCTCCTGATCCTCCTTGCAATTGATGCACAGGGTGGTGACCGGCCTGGCCTCCAGGCGCTTGAAGCCGATTTTCTCCTCGCACACCTCGCAAATGCCGAAGGTGCCTTCTTCCAGCCTGGCCATGGCTTCCTGAATCTTATTGCGCAGTTTCCTTTCCCTGTCGCGAATCCGCAGGGTCAGATTGCGCTCAGCCTCCAACGCGGCCCTGTCGGTGGGATCGGGGAAGGCGATGCCGTCCTGCCGCATGCCATTGACGGTGGAAGAAACCTCATCCTCCAACGCCTCCAACATGGCGTTCAGTTTTTTCTCGAACAGCTTTTTCCTTTCCCGCTTCATTCGTTCCCTGGGAAATGGCGTGGATAAAGAAAAGAAATTCCAAGATGGAAACCAATATTGTAATCGATTTCTTCCCCGTTTGTCATCCTGGCGAACCTCAAAAGGAGGACACCCCCGCCGTGGGCGGATGGGTCCGAACGGCCTCCCCGTTTTGCAGGAGCCAAATCGAAGGCAACCATCCCATCAATACCAGCCTCACCGAAACTCCGGCATCTCTGTACATCGCCTCCCTGGCGGCGCCGGGGCCGGCCCAGCCGCCCATAGCCAGGGCAGGGCCTTGGCGGCGCCCTTGACGGCGTACTTGACTCCAGCAAAATATCCATGGGAAAAAATTCCGGGCCGGGAAGGAAGGATCGGGGGACATCCGCCATTGATTCCGGGTTTGCGGGCATCCCCGCGGGCCTGGGAACCATGGCCCACGAAATGCCTTCCGCAAACCGGAAAACGGAAAATCAAGCTCCGGGAGTTGGCTCCGGAAACCTGCATTTCCATCTTTCCCATACGGGGCGGCACCGTTGATGGCGACGGACAATGCCTCCTCAAGCTCTTTTGCGGGCATCCTCCCTTGACCGCGTTTCCCCTTTCAATGGTCCCCCCGGAAAAGAGTGTCCTCCCATCGGTGGGCATTGAATCCACTCCGTGAATGTCATAATGACTTCCAAATTTGTCCTACCAAAAAACGGTGCGCAACAACCCGGAATTCACCGTTTCATCTTGCATTTATATTTTTGACTTTAAATATTATTATTTGGCATATTGATTATATCATTGGTACCCTGGACGATGACTCGGAAAGCCAGGCGCCGATAGTTTAAATCCCTTGTTTGAAAAGGGTTGATTTCGAATGCGCCCGCCTTCTGGATTTGTCCCAGGGACAAATAATTTCAAGCCTTTGGAACATAAAGCGGACCAGCGGAAGATGAGCGGTGGATATGAGATGTATGCGGGGCGGAGCGATGAAGAGGCCCTCGCCTTGTTGGCGGCCACGGCGTATGGACACCTGACGGCCCTGGCGCCCGGAGCGGCCTCGCTGGGGCCGTCTTTCGTGCATTACGCGCCCAGGCCCGCGGAAAGGGAAATCTGGGTGCATCTGGCCAATACCAACCCATTGCTCGCGGCCCTGGAAGCGGAGCCCCGGGCAATCCTGACCGTCTCGGGGCCGGCGGCCTATATTCCCTCCCATTGGTCAAGCTCCCCGTACGGCGTTCCGACCAGCTACTACAGTTGGGCGCTGTTCGAGGTGGAGGCGGCCCTGCTTCGCGCGCCGGAGGAAATTTTGGCGGTGTTGAAGGCCATGTTGGAGCGATTTCAGCCCGAAGGCGATCACCCGGCGGTGGACCCGGCCGATCCCCTTTGGCAAAAAATGGTGGGCGCCATCACCGGTCTCAGGTTGTCCATCCGCGGCGTCCGCTCACGCTTCAAATACGGCCAGAACCGTTCGGCGGCCGTGCGGGAGGGCGTCGTTCACAATTTGCAAAAGCGGGGCGGGCCCCAGGACGGACCCGTCGCCAGGTACGTGCTGGAGCTGATGGAGGCCGGGAAAGATGGAACCGGGGAAAACGCCGCTGGAAAAAACGCCGCCGGAAAAAACGCCGCCGATGGAGAAACCATGGACGCGGCAAGGGACGGGAAAGGCGCTGGAAGATGAAAAATATGGGCGCGGACAACGAAACCGGCGCTGGTGACCACCCCCTGGCCGGCATGACCCTGGAGCGGGGAAAACCCATCGCCGGCCAGATCGTCTCCCGGCTGATCGGCCTGGTCACCTCCGGCGGGATCGCGGCCGGAACCCGTCTGCCTTCGATTCGCGGCTTGGCGGCCCAACTGGGCGT
>JACZSY010000077.1 GCA_022573975.1 SAR324 cluster bacterium
CGGTTCCAAAGCAGTTCGCTGTTGGCGGTGCTTTGCGCCCTTTGCGGGAACCATTGAAACGGATGACAAGCCTACGGGGTGGAAATGCCAAGCAGGAAGAGCATCAGCGCCTGTTGCGCATACATCCGGTTTTCCGCCTGGCGGAAAATCAGGGAGCGGGGCGAATACACAAGTTCCTCGGAGATCTCGTAGCCGGGATGAATCGGCATGTCGTGCAGGATGAAAGCGTCGCTGTCTTTCAGGGTTTCCGCATTGAGCTGATAAGGCAGCATGACCTGGATTCTCCGCTTCTTTTCCGCCTCGTAGTCCTTGTCGTCGAAGAACTCCATGTCCACCCAGGTGTCCGTGTAGACGAACTGGGCGCGTTTCACCGCCTCTTTCATGTTCAGGGTGCGTTCCACCAGTCCGGTGGCCGTCATTCGTTCCATCATTTCCGGATCGTAGGCCGCCGGATTGACTTCCGGGGTGACCAGGATCAGCCGCCCGCCCAGCCCCGGCAGGGCGCAGGCCAGGGAGTTGGCCACGTTGTTGTGGATGCCGACGAAGACCAGCGTCTGGCCGCTGATGCTGCCCGCCGCCTCATGGATGGTGACCAGATCGCCGAGGGCCTGACAGGGGTGAAACCGGTCGTCGCAACCGTTGATCACCGGCACCTGGGAGTTCTCGGTGAGCGTCACCATGTCCCGATGCAGCTTCAATCGGGCCATGATCAGGTCAGTGTGGCTGGATGCGTAGCGGGCTTCGTATTCGATTGGCGAGATGGAAAAATTGGAGGAATCCCAATCCATCATCACCGACCGTCCTCCCAAACGGCCCATCCCGATCTCGAAGGACAGGCGGGTGCGGGTGGAGGTTTTCTGGAACAGCATCAACAACCACCGGCCCTCCATCAGGCCGCTGAACCGGTCCGGCTCCCGTTTCAATTTCAAGGCGAGATGGACCATTTGCAGCAGCTCTTCACTGTTGAAATGATCCAGGGTCAGACAGTGTCTTACCTTGTTTTTGATGGCCTGGGGCATAGCCTGCGTCATTGTCCGTTTCCGGCTGTATCGGTGAACCGCAAATTGGGAAGATCAAAAAGGGAAGGTTATAGTAGATGGGGCATGAATATCAACGATATTGGGCACGATAACCGTGGATCGGCACCCTGTCCGGGAAAAATGGGGGCGGACCGCGGAGAACCCGGGCGCCCTGAAAAGGTTGGCGCACCTGCCTGCATGGATCGGGTATTGGCCCCTTCATGGCCTGGGAGGGGAGCATGGCCCGGCTTGAAAAATATTCAAGATTGAATGAAACCGTGCTAATGTTTCATGAATTTTCTGCTGCCAATCAATGTTTTTACCCGAAAGGATGTCCTATGAGAAAAATTCTCATACCCATGCTGGCGGCTTTTGTCTTCGCCCTCACCGTCAAGCCGGCCTCGGCGCAATTGTTGTTTTCCCTCGCGGCCGATATTCCAGTGTCCTACACCTTCGGCGCTTCCGATCTGGGCGATGAGAGCGCCAGTGGACTGTTGACCAAAGTGACCCTGCCCCTTGGATTCGGTTTTGGTTTTGAGTCCTATGAGGTCACCGGAAAATACACCCCCACCAGCAGCAATTTTGAATTCGACGTGGCCATGATCGACATTTTTATTGGCCTTCCCGTCCCGGTGCTCAACGTCCAGGTCGGGTTCGGGGTGGGAATCGCCAAGTTCGAACTGGTGGGAACCTCCTTTAATTTTGACGACCCGATGCTGACGCAGTTGTTCGCATCGGTGGGATATCCTTTCGCGGGTATCTTCGATGTTCACCTGGGGTATTACAGGATCCGCGGGGAGGCCAAGGCCAGCGGCGTTTCAACGATCAGCCTCAATTCGAACATGTTCACCCTCGGAGCCAGAATCGGCTTTTGACCGGCGATGCGGGCGGCCTCGGCGGTGGGAGGAAGCCCGCCCAAACTCCGGAACGGTCCATTTTCCCTGTCCTCTTCGCAGGGAGACAATTCGCGCACCATTTGGGCTGCGGGGATTGATGGAATGCACGATGTTGATGGGGCTTCACGCCGAGCAAGCGGCAAAGGGGGAACAAAGGCAAGGAAGGCCACACCGCCAGATTAAGATCGGACGATCTGACGATTCGGCTTGCGGGATGGAGATTTGCTGGCTGTTTCAGCGCAGTGAAATCAGGTAGGACCCGCCGAACCTGGAATCGGCCGAAATCAATTCGCGCTTCAAACGCAAGGCTTCCGCGCGGGTGAGCGGGGAAATCCGGATGCGATGAATTTCAGCCTTTCCTCCCTTGGCCGGTTTAGTGATCACCTGGATCACATCGCTTCCAGCCCGGCCTTTGAGGAGTGCGCGGTAGCTTTCAACGCAGCGGTTGGATCCGCATGCTCCCACTTGCAGGGCATAGCGCCCGACGGCCGGTGGGGCGGCCAGGGGACGCTTCCTGGTGGTTCCGAAAAGATCGTCACGGGAAATCACCGGAATACGGATTCCGGTGGCACCGACCGCGGGAGTGGACATCCCGGCCTTCCTTCGCGGCGGGGCTTTTTCAACCGGCCCCATGGTTTCCAGTTTAGGCCCTTTCCGCGCCGGGTTCGCGGCCTTGCCTTGGCCAGGGGATCTTTTGGCGTTATCCGAAGACGGGCGCGCCAATGTGTTCCGGGTATTGCGAAGCCACGATTTGATCGCCTCGACCGGGCCGCCTTTCGCCGGAGCCGATTGAACATTTTGGGCTGTCTCCGGGAGTGCCCGCTGGAACCTCTCGGGCAGCGTCAAGGCCGCCCAACCGGCCCCCAACCCCAGGCCGAACAGCACCAATCCGGCAAGCACCATTTTCAACATCCAGACCAGTTCCGATGAGGAGGCGCGGCCGTTGTCATGCGGGGACCCCTCCTGGTGCTGGCCCGTGGGGCGGCTTGGGTTCTCTTTACTCCCGGCGACGCCGGAATCCAAGGGAATTTCATTGCGGAATCCGGAGCCGCTATCGAAGACGTTCATTTTCGGCGGGGTGGAGGCCGCCGTCTTCGCCGGCGCCTTGATGCGCGATCGAGGGGTGCGGGTGCTGGATGGAACCCCTGTTTCAGGCGTGGCCTGTTTGCGGGGTGCGGGTGTTTTTACGTTGGTTTCCGAATCCCAGCTCAAATCGTCGATGGAACTGAGTTTTTCAAAAAATGCGTTGAAATCCTGGACCACCGGATCTTCCTCCCTGAAAAACGAGGACCCTTCTTTTCGTTGGGCCGTTATTTGCCCATCATCTGTTTCCTGGGTGTCTGCTTGCATCGCTTCGGTCTCCATCCTTGGATCGCTGAAAAAGTTTATGGCTCCGCACCTTGCGGGGCGCGCTCTATTTCATCAGCAAAGCAAAAGGAGGACCAAAAGGCGGCGGGACTTCACCGCTTGACCATGGATGGGCGATGGGAACTACAACCAGCGGCGCACAGTGGATTTATAGGCGAGATATTCCTCCCCAAAGGTTCGCGCCAGGTAGCGCTCCTCCCGCGGGATGACCAGAAAATTCATGATCAGCAAGACAGGGACGATCATCGCCAGCGGCCAGGGCGAATCCGCGCAGATGGAAATACCCAGATAGAGGAGCGATATGGCCAGGTAGATCGGATTGCGGGTGAAGCGATAAGGGCCTTCGGTGAGAATGGCGGTGTCCGGCTTGTCCGGACGGATGCTGGTGCCGTGCTTGCGGAATAGCCGCACGGCGCTGAAGAACAATCCCAGCGACAGGACGATCACCACGCCACCGGCGGAATACTGCACCGCATCGGGGAGCAGGGAGGCCGGCAGGAAATAGTCCACCACGAACCCGGCCGCCAGCCAACCCAGGTAGATGAAGGGCGGCGGAAAGACCACCCCCGGGTTGTCTGGGATTTCTTCTTGGGCCATGATTTATCCTTTCACCGCACCCCCGGTCAGCCCGGAGACGTACTGGTCCACGAAAAACGAGTAGACGAAGGCCACCGGGATGGAACCGAACAGGGCCCCGGCCATCAGCGAACCCCAGTAAAATGTGTCCCCCCGGATCAACTCGCTGATCACCCCCACCGGCAGGGTCTTGTTTTCTGGAGAAAAGATGAAGACCAGCGCGAAGAGAAACTCGTTCCAGGAAAGGGTGAACGCGAAAATCCCCGCCGAAAGAATGCCCGGGGTGGCCAGGGGAAGAATGATCTTGTAAAAAGCCTGAAACTGGGTGGCCCCGTCGATCCGCGCGCATTCTTCCAATTCCTTGGGGATGGTTTTGAAATACCCCATCAGCAGCCAGGTGCAAAACGGAATCAGAATGGTTGGATAGGACCAGATCAAAGAGAAGGAGCTGTCATGGAGGTCGAAAAACTTGATCACGGAGGAGAGGGGAATGAACAAGAGAGTGGGCGGCACCAGGTAAGTGACGAAAATGGAGACCGCGATGGTCGTCGACCCGAAAAATTTCAAGCGGGCGAGCGAGTACCCCGCCAACACCCCGCACGTCAGGGAGATCGCCGTGCTGGCCAGGGCGATCAGGAAGGTGTTCCAGGCCCATTGTAAAAAGAGGGTGTCAAAGAAAAGCAGTTCCCAATGTTTCAGGGTGGGATTGCGCACAATGTATGGGGAGGCGCGGATGGTGTAAAGTTCCTGGTCGGGTTTCACCGAGGCGATCATCATCCAATAGAACGGAAAAAGAATCACCACCAGGAACATGAAAAGCGGGATGTAAAACACCAACAACCGCTTCCAAAAGGTTTCGCCGATTCTGTTTTCCATGGAGTTTCCGGTTTATTTTCCCTGGGAGCGGCCGGCTTTCCATCGCGCATCCGGCCTGGATCGCCGCTCAGTTGGTGGCTTCCTCGCGCCTCAGGTAGAGCAGTTGCCAAACAATCAAAACGGTCAGGATGGGCAGCATGAACAGGGCGATTGCCGCCCCTTCCCCCAGCAGGGCGGAGTCCATGCCCACCTGATAGGCAAGGGTGGCCAGCAGATGGGTGGAGTTGAAAGGCCCCCCCCGGGTCAAGACGTACACCAACTCGAAATCGGCGAAGGTGACCACGATGGAGAACACCACCACCACCACGGCGATGGGCTTGATCATGGGCAGCGTGATGTACCAAAACCGCTGCCAGCGGTTGGTGCCGTCGATGTCCCCCGCGTCGTAGAGGTCCTCGGGCACGGTTTGCAGCCCGGCCAGGAAGGAAATCGCGAAAAAGGGCATGCCGCGCCATACGTTCACGATGATGATGGAGGCCATGGCCAGATATTCGTCCCCCAGCCAAAGGATGCGGATGCGGGTGATGGAACTTCCCGTCAATTCCTTCAGGCTCATCTCCAACAAGGGAATATCCAAACGCCAGAACCAGGTCAACGTCCAGTTGATGACGCTGAAGGTGGCGTCGAACATCCACACCCAAGATAGCGTGCTCAAGACCGTGGGAACGATGAAAGGCAGCAGTATCGCCGCGCGGATGATGCGGGAGAACCGAAATTTGCGGTGCAGGAGCAAGGCCAGCCCCATGCCCAGCCCCGTTTTGAACACCGTGGCCACCGCGGTGAAAAATATGGTGTTCTGGAACGCCGTCCAGAATATTTGGCTCCCTGTCTGCTTAACGTAATTGGCCAGTCCGACGAACTGGCCGGGATCGCCCGCCACCTTGTCCGTGAAGGAAAACCAGATGCCCAAAAAAAATGGATAGGCTTTGAAGATCAGCAGGATAATCAGGGCGGGAGCCAGGAGCATGTAACCCAGCACCACCGGATTTTCCATCATAATGCTCAGCTTGGCGCCGAAAGAAACCTGGGAGGGGGCTTGCGGGCCGCTGGGGTGAGATGCCTTCAATCGGCGACTCCATGAACACGGATTCCTGGCCGCCGCCATTGGCGATGGCCAGCAAGAAAAAACGCGCGGAGGCCCATTGCCTGAACAAGCCTCCGCGGAAAGAACAACGGCGCTGCCCCGGTGAAGGGGGCCGCGCCGGCGATTGAGATCGAAGCTAGCCGTAGATGTTCTTCAATTCTCTCTCGGTTTGCTTGATCGAATCGTTGATGGAATCGCCCTTGGCCACGCGGGCGAACAGGTCGATGATGATGTACTTGGTCTGCACCTCGGACGCTCTCCGGCCGAAAGGACCGGGATATCCGAAGTTCCGCCCGTATTTTGCTTCTGCCCGGAACACTTCAACGGCCGGATCCTCTTTCCAGAAGGGGTGATCCTCCCATGCCTTTGACGGGCCCAGGCCGTAACCTTTCTGGACGGTGATGTAGCTTTCCAGGTTCTTCTGATTCATCAGAAAGCGAATGAAGTCGCGGGCGGCATCCTTTTGCTTGGATAAGCGGGTGATGCAGTTGACGAAGGGCAGGATGGAATGATAGCGGCCGGCGGGTCCCTTGGGATTGAGAAAATGGCCGATCTTGTCCGCCAGGCCGGGAGGCCCCTGGTTGTTGTAGCGGGCGTTGAAATAAATGGACGCGCCGTTCAGGGTGGCCCCGATGGTTTCCCCATAGAAGGCCCGGTTGTTGCTGCCATCGTCCCAGGCCAGTCCACCCGGATCGCAGGCGGTGTCCCAGAACTCCTTCAGGAATTCGCAGGCGGCCCTGGTGCCCTTGGAATTGATGGCGACCTTGCCCCTCCGGTCCACTTCGGCGCCGCCAAAGGACCAGAGCAGGGGATAGGCGAATGTGGGCGCATCGCCGAAGGTGTGCCCCAGGGTCTGGCCGATAGGATAGTCGCCGTCTTTGAGCTTCTTGCCGACTTTGAGGTATTCGTCCCAGGTGTCCGGAAGGCTGGTGATTCCCAGGTTCTTGAAAATGTCCTTGCGGTAGGCGATGGCGTTGCCGATGCCATAATAGGGAATGCCCCTGAAATGATCACCGACTTTCGCCGCTTCCTGCATGAAGGAATAATGGCGGTCCACCTTCAACTCGGCCGCAAGCGCGTTGTGGCGCACCAGCCCCTTGGCGAACAGGTGGGCCTGGTTCCATTGCAATTGCAGAATATCCGGGCCTTTGCCGCTTTCCACGGCCGAGGTCGCGCGGGCGGGAAGACTGTTGCCGCCGATGGTCTCGTACTTGACCTTGACCTTGGTGGCGGCCTCGAAATCCTTGGCGATCTTGTCGGTCATCAACTTGTCGGCATTCGGGATGAAATGGCTCCAGGCCAGCATGTGGATGGAGCGGGACTGGGCGAAGGCCGGCGCCTGGCCGCCGAAGAGGCCCACACCGGTGCCCATGGCCGCCCCGGCAATGGCCGTGGAAGTGACGAACCCGCGGCGGGTCCACCCGGATGCGGCGGCCTTGCCGTTGGGGCGCGTGATCTCTTGAGTTTCTTTTTTCATGGAAATAACTCCCTTGGTTTTGGAAAGGATCGCGCCATGGGCCGGGGGAAAGACGGCTCCGGAAAGACGGCTCCGAAAAGACGGCTCCGAAAAAATGGAGCAGCCACCCCTTTGTGTTCCTCTCTGGCACGACAAATAAGACAGGTACGCCTTGATGGCCTGTCCACGGGAAAAGCGGCCTGCAATGACTCTGCTGATGGGGAAAATACCCGATGCCTCGAACGCCGAAGATCTCCGGCGATCACTCCGGCATGGAATCCCGGTGGAAAGGCGCGAAGCCGATCCAACCGGATGCGTAATTTTAAACGCACCGGACCGTTACCGGAGCCTGGAAAGGCGGCAATTCCCCATTACGGCGGTACACCATGAAAATTGCTATGGTCCTAGTTAAAAAATTTCAATTTTTATGTCAAGGAAATCCCACAAGGAAAAAAGGAACGGGGGAGGCGTCCTCCCCAATTTTTCAGAAATACAGTTTTGGTGTTGTCATTTCCCTGGCTTCATATTAATAAGGGGAGTCCTCAAGGCAAAAGACAACCGCGGGTAGAAACCGGGGTTCCCGCAAGTGGGAGCAGACGGTTTCTTCCTTTTCTGCATGCCCAAAATCACATCGGCCCCGGGACCATGGATTGATGGCGCAAGTCGATTTAAAAAACGTTTACAAGACTTTTGATAAAACCCCGGTGGTTCACGGGATCAATTTGTCCATCGCGCACAATGAGTTTTTGGTGCTGGTGGGGCCCTCCGGCTGCGGAAAGAGCACCACTCTGCGCATGATCGCCGGATTGGAGCGGGTGACATCCGGTGAAATTTTTATCGGCGGCCGGTTGGTCAACGACCTGCCCCCCAAGGCCAGGGACATCGCCATGGTCTTCCAGAATTATGCCCTCTACCCGCACATGACGGTGTACGAGAACATGTCCTTCGGGCTCAAGCTGCGGAAGTTTTCCAAGGAGGAAATCAGAAAACGGGTGGAGGAAAGCGCCGATATCCTCAACATTCGCGAACTACTGGATCGCCGTCCCAAACAACTCTCCGGCGGACAGCGTCAACGGGTGGCGATGGGCCGGGCCATCGTGCGCCACCCCCAGGTATTCCTCTTCGACGAACCCTTGAGCAACCTGGACGCCAAGTTGCGGGTGCAGATGCGAACCGAAATCAAAAAGCTGCACCAAAAGGTGGCCACCACCATCATTTACGTGACCCACGACCAAGTGGAAGCGATGACTCTGGCCGACCGGACGGTGGTGATGCGCGATGGCTACATCGAGCAGATCGGAACACCCCAGGAACTCTACGAGACCCCCGAGACCCGATTCGTGGCCGGCTTCATCGGCTCGCCGGCCATGAACTTCATTCCCTGCCGAATGATCGAAAACGGCGGAAATCTGATGGTGCAACTGACCGAAGCCCTGCGCTTCCCCGTTCCCGCCGGCTTGGCCAAACCCTACCGGGATTTCCTGGGCAAGGAACTCCTGCTGGGCATCCGGCCCGAGCACATCACCGAACAACGGCCCCATGAGGAGAACGAAGAGCTGGTGGATTTTGAGGCCGATGTGGAAGTGGTGGAACCAATGGGCAATGACACCATGGTCAATTTCACCATCGCCGGCGTGGAGGTTTGGGCGAGGATGGAACCCCATGCGGCGCCTCCAAATGCAAAATCCCTGGGGTTCATGGTGAACATGAACCAGATGCACCTGATCGACCCCTCCACCGACAAGGTGATTCGCTAGCCCCCGGTGAAAGGGCGTGGCGGTTCCTTCCCCGCGCATCACGCATCCCCCATTTTCCTCGGGGGAAAAAAGGCGCGGTCCTTCCCGGGGTCTCCACATGGACGTGCTGGGTGAGGCGGTCAGGAGACTACCCCAGCTTCGGCGTCCGGTTGGCGGGAAAAAGGATCACTTTGCCATCGGGCAGGATGGATTCGCTCGCGGCGAGCGGCTGGTGCCCACGGAGCCAAGCCAGCATTTCCATGGACAGGGCGGACATGAAGCCCGAGCCATGCTCCCTCGAAATTCCGTGAGCATGGAAGGCCTGGGGGAAAATGTAGCCGTGTGGATGCTTCGTGATCATAATCGCTCCTCCATGAATGACGATGATCTTATGAACCCCACCCGAAATTAGACTAACACCATTACGGAAATAAAAATCCATAGGTTTTCCTTCCGATTCCTTTCCCTCCTGAATCTTTTTGTACGGGTCCATTCCCCGCCGCTTGCGGCGAGGCCGCTCATTTTCCACCCTATCCCTCCAGCCTGGCCGCCATCCGTTTCCGCCATTGTTCCCGGGGCATGAAGTCGCCCTGTTCGCGGCAGAGTTCTTCCGTGCGGGCAAGCAAGGATTCATCGTCTGTATCGAGATCGAAATTCTCCCCGCAGGGCTGGCGGCAATGCCAGGGCGTGTCCACGAAACATTCCACCCGGTTGCCCTCCGGGTCGGCGAAATAGAGCGCCCAGGCGTTGCCGTGGTTGACAGGCTCCGCCTCCGAGACACCCTCGCCCTCCAGCTTGCCGGCCACTTCGCGCAGGGTAGCCAGGGAATCGAGCTTGAAAGAGATCTGGTTGACCACGTTGAACGGCACGTCCTCGGGGCGGCCCCCGGCCAGCACGAGTTGATGGTGCTCATCGGCGGAGCCGCTGAGGAAGGCGAAGCGCCGTTTGGGGGTTTCCCCCTCGTCCGTGACCACGAAGCCGAGAAGGCGCGTGTAAAAGTCCCGCATGCGCTCCACATTCCGCACGTGGATGCCCATGTGGCTGAACTGGATGCTGGCTGCATTGGCCATGGTGGCTCCCGGGATGGTAGTGAACGAACGCATTTACCTCGCAACCATAAAGGTTCTTCGCTATAACGGCCATACGGGCGGGGGGCAAGGAACACAACTCCATTCCGGGAAGGAAGACCATGGCTGAGGATAAATCCGGCGGCGAAGATTCAGCGGCCCCGCCTGGAACCAAACAGGGCACGGTGCGCGCGTTCGACACGGAGCGGGGCTCGGGGGAAATCGAGGCGGACAACGGAGAAGTGCTCAAGGTGTTCCGCTCGGCGCTGCGGGACGAGGCCTTGAGCGGTCTCTATCCCGGGGACATCGTCTCCTTCCTGGTCGGCCGGGACCGCTTCGGGCGCAGGGTGGCTCAGGAGGTGCGCCGCATCGGCTGGGATGAAGGCGAAGACCCCGACGCCCCGCCCCGCGAATGGACCTTTTAGGGAGATTTCACCCCCCCATCCCCTTCCATCAGCCATGATGCAGCGCCAGCCAGACGGTCTGCTCGTCCGGCGCGGTCCATTCCACCCGGTGGCGCTTGCGGGCGGGGATGAGCAGCCAGTCGCCCGGCTTGAGGGAGCGTTCCCCGGCCTCCCCTTCGAACCGCAGCCGCGCCGCGCCCGAGAGCAGCACCACCCATTCGTCCCGCTGCTGATCGTACCATTCTCCTGGCGGCGTGGGCTGCCCATGTGAGACGATCCGCTCCAGGGTGAAGCCCGCCGTTTCGATCAGGGATTCCACAATTTCCTTGTGCCGCGCTTCGGGCGTGTCAGTGAACAGGTTGCCGGTTTTCATGGTTCTCTCCAAAACGAAAATGATTCCGGCGGCATGGGCCTTGCCCGGGTCCCCGTTCCCGGACTCCGGATTGTACATCCTTTTGCTGGCGCTCGATGCTCCCGCGGCGCTTCGCATTGGCGCGCTGGGGACGTTCACCCTGCCAAGCGGAACGTACCTCTACACCGGCAGCGCCCGGCGGGGCTTGAGGGCCAGGGTGGCCCGTCACCTGGCGCCGGACAAGGCGCTGCGCTGGCATATCGACTATCTCACCACGGCCCCCGGAACCCGCCGCATCGGCGCGGTGGGGTTTCCGGCGCGGTTTCCTGTGCGGTTTCCTGGCCGCGCTGGGGGGCAATCCCTTTCCGAATGCGAACTGAACCGGCGGGCGGGCGCTCTGGCCGGCTGGACGGCGCCCGTTCCCGGTTTCGGGGCGGGCGATTGCCGGGCTGGCTGTCCGGCGCATTTATGGTATACCGGCAGGCACTTGTCACTGGACCATCTGGCTGGATTGGAAGCCGCTCCGGCCCAATCCTTTCAATCCGGCGCGCCCAGGCCGCCAACCATACCCTCCGACTGATGGAGGAACGGAGAGGAGAAGAGCCATGCCGCGGTTTCATCTGGGGGACACCGACTCGATCTATTACGAGCACGAGGCGCCCACCGCCGAGCAGGGGTTGACCTTCACCTTTTTCAACGCCCTCACGGGGGACGTGGATATGTGGAAGGCGGAGATCGTGCCGGCGCTCAAAAAAGCCGGCCACGGCGCGTTCCTGTACAACATGCGGGGGCAGCGGGACAGCCCGTTCTCGCCCGGTCTCGATATCACCGCCGATCAGATCGTCTCCGACGCGGTGGCCTTGCTGAAGGAGACCGCGCCCAGACGCCCCGTGCTGGTGGGCCTCTCCATCGGCGGCCTGTTCGCCATCCAGGCGATTCAGCAGGGCATCGAGGCCGAAGGGCTGGTGCTGATCAACACGCTGCGGCGGGACGGACCCCGCCTGCAATGGATCAACGAGGCCTTGGTGCGCATGGTGGAAGTCGGCGGAATGGAGCTGATGCGGGACATTAATTTCCCGTTGATTTTCAACGAGGAATGGCTGGGGCAGAACCGCAAGGATTACCTCAAGGATACCGGCTACGCGCCGCTGGACAGCCAGAGCGGCACCTATAAGCTGCTGGCCAGCGGCCGCACGGCCGATTGGGATCTGCCCTACGAACAACTGACCCTGCCGGTGCTGGTGATGACGGGGATGCGCGATCACATTTTTTATCAGGCCGAGGTTGTCGCTGAACTGACCGCGAGGCTCCCCAACGCCACGAGGCTGGACGTGCCCAATGCCGGCCATATGGTTCCCCTGGAAAGGCCGCGGGTGTTCATCGACGCCCTGCTGGAAATGGCCCAACGGATTTGAGCGGCGAGGGAACGCGCTCCGGGTTTCCACCCGGAGGGGAGCGAACTGGCTGGATGGCGCGCCTCCTTTGGGAGCGAACCCCGGCCGGAGCGGTTCCCGGCGCCGTCCGGCGCTGAAATGGGAGCGGATGGCGGGGGTGTACGGCGAGGGGAGGCGCGCGCGGGGCCAATTTGGTGCGTTCGCACGGAGCCAATTTGGTGCGTTCGCACGGTGCCGACGGGCGGTCAACCCCCGGGGCTGTCCGCGCCGATGAAAGCCTCCATGTGCTGGATGTCCTTGGTCAGATCGTCCACCAGGAAAACGAGCAAATCGCGGATGGAGAGCATGGCGGCAATCTTGCTCCCGCCTTCGGAAACCGGCAGATGACGGATGTTCCTCTCCAGCATCAGCCGCAGCGCATCCCTGGGCGCCATGGAGTCCGGTACGGTGATCACCGGCGAGGTCATCACCTCGCCGACCTGGGTTTTGTCGGGGTCCCGCCGCTGGTGCACCACTTTCAGCATCACATCGCGTTCGGTGAAGATGCCCGTCATGGCGCCTTGATCCATCACGGCGACCGCTCCGACCTTGGCCGGCAGGGTGGTTTCGATGGCGTGCATCACGGTGTCTGTTGGGGAAACCACGATCAGAGGGGCGTGGACGATGGCAGTGAGATTCATGGCCGTCTCCTCTTTTTGGAGGTTTTGTCCGGAGCTCGCCTGGGATGGCGAACGCGCTCGAATCAAACTGGTGTAGTTATCTCACGGGCGGGGGCAAAAACCAACGGGAAACCGCGCTGTTTAAACACAAATGGAAAACTGGCGGCCGGGTCTGGAAGAAGGGACCCGCGCCGTGGTTCCGGCGGACGAAACCGGCGGAGATTACACCCTTGGAAGGTCAAGGAGAAAAAATAACAATATCAAACCACTAAAAATGAACGACCTCGCCGCGAGCGGCGGGGTCTCAATAATCCGGCCTCTTTTCCGCCAAAGGAGGGGGAGGCATTGGCCCTGCCCGCTTCTTCGTGTTGGTTAACCCGCACCCCAGACCCGGTCGGCGGTCTCGACAATCCGTTCCAGTTTCCTCCATTGTTCCCCGCTTTCCAGCAGGTTGCCTTCCTCGGTGGAGGCGAAGCCGCATTGCGGGCTGAGGCAGAGTTGATCGAGGCCGGCGAAGGCCGAGGCTTCATCGATCCGGCTCCGTATTTGATCGACGGTTTCCAGGGAGCCGTGTTTGGTGGTGAGGAGGCCCAGCACCACTCTTTTGTTCCCCTTTGGCAGAAACCGGAGCGGTTGGAAGCCCCCGGCCCTTTCCGTGTCGTATTCCAGGAAAAAGCCGTCATAGGCGGTACCGCCCAGCAGCAGTTCCGCCACGGGCTCGTACCCGCCTTCGGCGAACCAGCTGGAGCGGTAATTTCCCCGGCAGACATGGGTCGTCACCACCATGTCCTCCGGTTTTTCGGCCAGAGCCTGATTGATCGTCCGGGCGTAGGCCTGTTGCAGTTGGTCCGGATCGTCCCCCCGTTCCCTCAACGCTTCCCGATCTTTTTGCGAGCAAAGATACGCCCAGGCCGTGTCGTCGAACTGGAGATAGCGGCATCCCGCATCATGGAAGGCGGCAATGGCCGCCCGGTAGGCCTCGGCGGTGTCGCTGAAAAACGCCTCCAGGTCGGGGTAAACCTCCCGGCTGATCGCATCGCGGCCGCCCCGGAAGTGAAGCACCGATGGGGCGGGAATGGTCATCTTGGGAAGCGCCGTGGCGGTTTCCCGCAGAAAGCGGAAATGCTCCAGCATCGGGTGGCGCCCGAAGGCAACCTTGCCGGTCACCACGACTCGTTCCCCCCGGGTCCGGACTCCGGAGAATTTACGTCCCGCTCCGGCCACCCGTTCCACGCCGTCAAGGCCCGCCAGGAAATCCAGATGCCACCAGGAGCGCCGGAATTCTCCATCGGTGACGGCCCTCAGGCCGAGCGCTTCCTGCTTTTCGACCGCCTCGCGGATGCATCGATCCTCTATGGTGCGCAATTGGTTGGCGTCGATGGTTTTCGCGCGATAGGCTTCGCGGGCGCTGGCCAGGGGCGGGGGCCTCAGCAGGCTTCCCACCACATCGGCCCGGAAAGGGGCGCGATTATTCACCGGGACCCGTCGAAGGCCGGGCCGCCGATTCGGAGGGGATTTTTGGGGTGGGGGGGATTTCCCATTTCAGCGGCCCCGCCGCCAGGTCATGGTCTCCGCCCGCATGCGCTCGGCCTCGGCCATCGCGCCTTCGTGGCGCAACAATTTGCGGTGGTAGTACGAGAAAAAATTGTCCCACAGGCCAAGCGATCCGAGCACGGCCACCTTGCCTTCCCATTCCTCCCGCTCGGGAACGCTCCAGGTCAGCCCCGAGGCATTGAGCAGCAGTTGCGCCTTGCAGGCTTTTTCCAAGTGCAAGCCGGTGATCACCGCCGCGGGAATATCGTCTCCACAGAATGTGATCCCATGATTTTTCATGAAGACCACCCGCGCATCGCCCAAGGCCTCCGCCAGATTGCGGCCCAACTGCTGGGAATTGATCAGGTTGGAGGTTTCCCGGTAGTGGGGGGTGTTGAGGGTGAAATGCATGCCCTCCATGCCAATGGGCTGCAAAGGGTCTTCGGTGGCCGCGAAGAGGCAGGCGTGGAACGGATGCGTGTGACCGACCACATGGACATCCGGCCGGGCTTTCAGGATTTCGGTATGGATCGGCCATTCCGCGTGGCGTTCCCCGTCCCCATGGAGGATGTGGCCGTCGAAATCGAGGAGGAGGAAATCGTCCGGGCCGCGAACCTCGTCCAGTCCAAGGTAAAAGCGCTTCATCCACACCCCGCGGCCCTCGGGGTCGCGCAGGGAGAGGTGCCCCAGGGACACGTCGTCGTGGCCCTCCATGGCCAGGATGCGGCAGGCCGCCGCGAGACGGTTCAACTCGCCGGTGAGCCCCTGATCCATGCTGATATCGCCCATTTATTTTGCCTCGGAAGGTTACAAGCGGAATTTTTGGCCGACCTGTTCTGGAAACAATTCGTCCACGGTCACTGGGCGGTGGCAGACGCCCTGTTCATGGGAATACTGGAGAAAGGCCTCCAGCGTGTGCCGGTTGGCCTCGATGCCGTAGGGCCAGGGATCCTCGCCGAACAATGCGCGGGACTGGGCCAGCAGGTCATGGCTCCAGGGCAGCGGAATGCGCGAGGCGGTGCTGTCCCCGATTCGCGTCAGGCTGCGGCGCTTGGCTTCCTCGAAGGCGGTCAGCAGGTTCATGGCCACCCAGGGGTGGGCTTCCAGCACGGCCCGGCGGATGGCGATCACGTGCATGATCGGAAAAATCCCCGTCTCCTCGAAATAGGCTTGCTCGGCCGCGCGCGGGTCTTCCACAAGGCGGCGAATGCGGCCGTCATCGGCCTCGAACGCGGCGGGGGGGTGCGGCGCCAGAATCGCATCCAGTTCTCCTTCCAACAGCATCTCCTGGAGCGTGCGGCCGGGTTCCTGCCGGTAGCGCACGCCCTCGGGCAGCCTCAATTCCGCGTTTTCCTTGCGCCCGGGTTGATTGAGGCCGGCCTGTACCCACTCGATTTCCGTGAGCGGAATGCCCACCTGATGCACCAGCAGGGCGCGCCCATAAACGGTGGCCGTGACCGACCATTCCGGAATGCCCACCACACGGCCCCGCAAGTCTTCCAGTGTCTTCACCTCGCCGCCGGGCCGCACGAAGAAGGCCGAATGACGGAATACGCGCGACGGGAATACCGGAATGGCCGTGATGTCCCGCCGATCCTGAGAAATGAGGGACACGTACTTGGCCATCGAAAGCTCGGAAACGTCCCATTCCACGTGGGACACGAATCGGTAGAAAATTTCCTCCACCGACAAATTGAGGGGAATCAGCTCGATGCCCTCGGGGCGCACCCGGCCGCCGGTCAGGTCGCGGACGTGATCGTAATCGCTGATGGCGATGGAAAGCCGCAATTTTCCCGCAGCGGTCGTTCCCGATTGGCCCATTGATCTTCCTCGCTACAATTTTCCGCGCAAGGATGCGCTATCGCACCCTCTGGCCGCCTCGATGACCTCTCGCCAATGGAAGCGCCTCGATTCATTTATCAAATCGCCCGCCCAGCGGCAAATTTCCCTGGCTCGGGGTAGTGGGTCAGTTTGAATCCCGTCGTACTGAGCGAAGCGAAGTACCTTCTTCCAAAACACCCCCAAATCATAAAAAAAAGACGATGCTTCGCTTCGCTCAGCATGACGTGATGTTGGTTT
>JACZSY010000078.1 GCA_022573975.1 SAR324 cluster bacterium
GGGTGAGGCTTCGAGCGCCGGGCCGCAGGCCGGAGGGGTGAGGCTTCGAGCGCCGGGCCGCAGGCCGGGAGTTGAGGCTTCCCCCTGCCGCAAGGGCCCACGAGGCCACCCCTGGTATTAGACCTATCGGTCAAGTAAGGTAGACTGAGAAAATTCCGGGGAAGCGTGTTTTGTCACCCATGAGGAGCGACCGGCATATGAACGATGTGATCGCGGGAATGGATTTGGAGGGTTTCCGGGAGCGGTATCCGGACTGGCTGGAGGCCAACCGGCCCCACCTGGAAGCCGCCAACTGGAAGGAAGCCTTCAAGACCTATCCCTTCGCCGTCAATTCCAGCGCCCCCTGGACGCCGCTGCGGAAACCACTCTCCGAATGCACCCTGGCCGTGCTCAGCACAGCCGGGCTGTACCTGAAGAACGGCCAAACCCCGTTCGACGCGGCGAACATCGAGGGCGACTGGACGTTTCGCGAATTGCCCGCGGACGCCTCCCCGGCCGATCTGGGCATCGCCCATGACCACTACCCCCACGAGGCGGCGGAAAAGGACCTGAACGCGGTCTATCCCCTGGACCGGCTGCGCGAGCTGGCGGCGGAGGGCCGTATCGGAGCCGTGGCCAGGAAGCATTACAGCATCTCGGGCTATTGCACCCGGAGCGACCTCGTGGTGGAAAAGGCCGCCCCGGAACTGGTGGCCGCTCTCGGCGCCGCCGGGGTGGATGTCGTGTTGCACCTTCCCGTGTGACCGGTCTGCCATCAATCCGGCGGATTGATGCAACGGGCCATCGAGGCGGCGGGGATTCCCACCGTGGCCATCGCCAATCTGCGCGAGCGGGTGGAGCGTGTGATGTACCCCCGGGCCGTGATCGTCAAATTTCCCAGAGGCGCCACAGTCGGGCCTCCGGGCGATGCCCCCTTGCAAACCCAGGTGCTCCGCGATGCCCTGGATTGGCTGGAGTCGGCCACGCAGCCGGGCGCTTTCCTCGATCTGCCCCATCGCTGGCCGGGCGCCAGGAAGGTCTCGTGAAGGTCATTGGAGACGGCATGGGAGACGTCATTGGGAGGCGGATCGAAGACCTGGACACCCCCGTGGTGACGATCGATTTGAAGGCGATGGAGGCCAACATCGCCAAAATGCAGGCCTATTGCGACCGTCACGCCATCCGGTTCCGCCCCCATATCAAAACCCACAAGATCCCCGAAATCGCCCGCTTGCAGCGCGAGGCCGGCGCCCGGGGGATCACTTGCCAGAAGCTGGGAGAGGCGGAGGTTTTCGCCGCCGCCGGTTTCGACGACATCTTCATCCCCTACAATCTGATCGGCGCCGCCAAGCTCAAGCGCCTGATGGCCCTGCACGGGCAGGTGCGCGCCAATGGCAACGATGCGGGAAAGATTTCGGTGGCCGTGGATTCGGTGACCGTGGCCCAGGGCATCGCCGGGGCGGCCCAAAGCGCCGGACTGGAGTTCCCGCTGTTGATCGAGTGCGACACCGGCGCGGGCCGCACGGGCGTCCAGACGCCGGCGGCCGCGCTGGAGCTGGCCCAATGGATCGACCGGGCGCCGGGGGCGCGCTTCGCCGGGCTGATGACCTTTCCCACGCTTCCCGCCAGCACGCCGGCTTTTTTGGCCGAGGCGCTCTCCCTGCTGGCCGCCTCCGGTCTGGAGGCCGAAACCGTCAGCGGCGGCGGCACCCCCCAGACCTGGACCGCGCACACCATCCCCCAACTCAATGAGCACCGCGCGGGCACTTACGTTTTCAACGACGCCAATACCCTGGCGGCGGGAACGGCCAACGAAGACGAATGCGCCATGCGGGTGTCGATGACGGTTGTCAGCCGCCCCACCGGCTCCCGGGCCATCCTGGATGGGGGCTCCAAAACCCTCAGCGCGGACCGCCTGCTCTGGAAGCACCCTTCCTACGGCGTCATCGTGGAATATCCAAACGCCATCGTTTACGCCTACTCCGAGGAACACGCCAATGTGGATCTGTCTTCCTCCGCCCAAAAGCCGGCGGTGGGCGAGCGCGTGACGGTGATTCCGAATCACTGCTGCACCGTGAGCAACCTGCACGACCGGTTGCTGGGGGTGCGCGACGGCAAGGTCGAGGTGACCTGGAACGTCCAGGCGCGCGGCCTGGTGCGCTAAGGCTGGAACATCGCCCCCGCGCCGGCCAGGGTTCCGCCGCGGCTTTGGCGTCCGCCTCATTTTTCCGGCCCGGCGTCCCGGCCGCCCTCCCGCCCCGCCGGCTGTTGCACGTCCCTGAACGCCTGGCGGAACATTCGCATCAGCAGCCCTCCCTCCCCGGCGGCCTCGCCCGGTGCCTGGGAAGGCCCGCCAGGCCCCCGCCTGGCCGCGCCCCCGGGCACGATGAAATCGGCGAAGGAAGGAAGCGAAAACACGTCGGCCCGGCGGGTGCGGAAAAAAGATTCGCGCAGCTCCAGGGCCCGCAACCTGTGCAGGGAAGGCTCGAAATAAACTTCGGCGATGGAGTGTGAACGGATCGTCGCCAAGGCCAGGTTGACCCCACCCTCCGTGGAGGGCGCATCGGGCAATCGCGGCCACCAATTGGCCACCGCCAGCCAGGAATCGAAATAATACGCGCCCCGGAACAAATCGCGCTCCACCTCCCCCCATGGAGGAGGACGATCGTAAAAGGCGGCCTTGAAGATCAGGCGGCGGCGCTCCACGGCCACCGGAGCGCCCGGGTACCATACCGGGTGCTGGCGAGAGGAAAAACCGATCATGCCCTGCACCTTGTGATCGGCGTGGAACAGCGGCAATACCAGCAAATGCTGGTGTATCTGTTTTCCCCAGACGCATTCCATCTTGCGCAGGTCGCGTTGACCGGTGAGTTCCCATCGGGCCATTGGCCGCTCCTTTCCCAGTGGTGCCGATTTGCCTGGGGACTCGATCATACCACCGCCGGGGGATCGGCCCAACCGGTTCATTGCAACGGGGCGCCAGTGGGGAAAACGGGAATTTTCGAGGAGGCACGAAAAGGGAAAACCCGGTGCGAGGGGGGGCACACCGGGTTTTCGGGGATGCCGCCATCGTGGCGGCATTGGAGATCTGGCAACGATGTTTGGCGATCGATTTCCTAATCGTTACTTTTTAAACGTAATTGAGGGTTTCAGGTTCCCTTTTCATTGTAAAAAAACCGGAGAAAATAAAAAAAACCTTCCCTGTTGGCTGGCGCCAAAATACCGGCCCAGGCTGTAGTCCATCGCACTTTTCCCGCCGATTCCCGCCGAGGAGAAATTCACCACGGAAAATTTCGCCGCGGCGAACCGGCCCCTCCTTTATCCTCTTGACCGGCCACTGGGCGCCCAGCCAGGAATTGTGGGATCGCGCACCTTTTCACCTCATTCATATGATAAGGTAACCGCGGCGCAACGGGCATCACGGCGGCCGCGAACCGGCGGACATCAACGGCGCATTATTTTCAGGCTGCGTTTCACGGCTGCTTTCAACGGTTGCGTTTCTGGCCGGGCCATCAAACCCGGCAACGCCGGCTCCAAATGAGCGAACGGACGATGGACGGACAGGCGCCCCCGCACCCGGAAACCGCACCACCCTTCAACCATCCATGCCAACACAAGGAACACGCGCATGAATCCCAGGGAAGATATTTTCCGCGGCATCCTTCGGGTGCTCACCGCCGGGTGCCTGGCGGCCTCTTTGGTGGCTTTCGTGGCCGCGCCCGCCGCATGGCCCGTCCCCCGCCATGGCGTCTCCCCGGATGGCGGGGTGAAATATCCTGCCGGGTTCTCCCATTACGACTACGCCAATCCTTCCGCGCCCAAGGGGGGCAGGATTGTGCTGTCGAGGGTCGTGAAGTTCGACAAGCTCAATCCCTTCAGCCTGAAAGGCAACCAGGCGCCATTCATCCTGCGCATTTTCGACACTCTGGGCGACGCTTCTATGGACGAGCCATTTTCCCTTTACGGCCTGCTGGCGGAGTCCATCGATATTCCCGGCGACGGGCTTTCGGTCACCTTCAAGCTGAGGTCCCAGGCCCGCTTCGCCGACGGCCGGCCGGTGACGGCCGCGGACGTGGTGTTCACCCTCAACGTCCTGCGCTCCAAGACGGCCCTGCCCTTTTACCGTTTTTTTTACCGCGACGTGAAATCGGTGAAGGCGCTCAACCGGAAAACGGTGCGTTTCGAGTTCAGCCGCCGCAACCGGGAACTGCCGATGATCCTGGCCGGCCTGGAAATCCTGCCCAGGCATTTTTACGGCAAGGGCGATTTCGGGCGGGATTACAATACCAAGTCCTTGGGTTCCGGCCCCTATCGGGTGAAGGATTATGAATTCGGCAGGTTCATTCGCTATGAGCGCAACAGGAATTACTGGGGCCGGAACCTCAACGTCAACAAAGGGCGCTATAATTTCGATGAAATCCTGGTCAAGATTTACGGCGACTCCACCGTGCGCAAGGAAGGCCTGAAATCCGGGGAATTCGATTTTCTCTGGGTGTCCAACTCAAAGGACTGGGCCACCACTTTCCGGGGAAAACAGTGGGACAAGGGCTGGATCGGCAACATCTCCCTCAAACACCAAAATCCGGCCGGCATGCAGGGCTATGTCTTCAACCTGCGAAAATCCATCTTCAAAAACCGGGAAGTGCGCAAAGCGCTGGCCCTGGCGATGGATTTCGACTGGAGCAACCGCAATCTGTTTTATGGCCAATACACCGCCAACGACAGTTACTTCGACAATTCCGAACTGGGCGCCACGGGATTGCCTTCCCCCGAAGAATTGAAGATCCTGGAGCCCCTGCGCGGCCAACTCCCCCCCGCCGTTTTCACCGAGCCCATGGGCGCCGAAAAACCGCAACGTTCCATCCGCCAACGCCTGCGCGAGGCCAAACGCCTGCTGGCGAATAACGGCTGGAAGATCAAAAACCGCAAGCTGGTGAACGTGAAGACGGGGCGGCCGATGCGCTTTACCGTGCTGATGTTCCAGCCTGCTTTCGCGCGCATCACCGAACCCTTCATCAACAACATGAAGCGCCTGGGGGTGCAGGCCGATATGAAAAGGGTCGATTCCTCGATCTACGAACAACGGTTGCGCAATTTCAATTACGACATGATCGTCTCTTCATGGGGACAGGCGCCCTCTCCGGGAAACGAGCAGATGAATTACTGGCATTCCCGCTCCGCCAACCAGCCGGGTTCCCGCAACATGATCGGCCTCAAGGACCCGGCCGTGGACAAGCTGGTGGAAACGCTGATCGGCGCCCGCAGCCGCAAAGCCCTGGTCACCGCCACCCGTGCCCTGGACCGGGCCTTGTGGCATGGGAATTATGTGGTTCCGCACTGGTTCATCGGTTTTCACCGGGTGTCCATCTGGAACAAATTCCAGCGCCCGGAGCGCAACCCGCTTTATTTCCAGCCCTGGTCCTTCCTGCATTTCTGGTGGACCACGCCCGATCTCCAAGCGAGGTTGAAGCAGGCCAGGAAATCGGCGCTCACGCTCCCCAAGCCCCGTTGATGCGATGGCTTCCTATATTGTCAAACGTCTGTTGCTGATCCTGCCGACCCTTTTCGGAATCGTGCTGGTGTCCTTCCTGGTGCTGCAAATGGTGCCGGGCGGACCGGTGGAACAGATGCTTTCCCAATATTCGCAAAGGGCCGCCGACGAAGGAGGATCGGGCAGTGGCGGCGCGACGGACTTCCTGCGGGACCGTCCCATGGACCCGGAGTTGTTGGAGGAGCTCAAGGTGATGTTCGGATTCGACAAACCGATCCATGTGCGATTCTGGAACTGGGTGGTCAGGCTGTTCACTTTCGATTTCGGGGAATCGTATTTCCACCGCCGCACGGTGGTGGAACTGGTGATGGAGAAACTCCCGGTTTCCATTTCCCTGGGCGGCTGGAGTTTCCTGCTGACTTACATGGCGTGCATTCCCCTGGGCATCCGCAAAGCGGTGAAAGACGGCACCCGCTTCGATGCGGTGACCTCGGTGATCATCCTGGTGGGCTGGAGCATTCCGGGCTTCGTGCTGGGCATTTTTCTGCTCGTGCTGCTGGGCGGGGGCTCCTTTTGGGATGTGTTCCCCTTGCGGGGCCTCCATTCGGACAACGCCGCGTCCCTGGGCGCCCTGGATTACGTGTTGGACTACCTGTGGCATCTGGTGCTGCCGCTGGTCAGCTACATGATCGGCAGCTTCACGGTGCTGACCCTGTTGACCAAGAACTCCTTCCTGGACGAGATCAACAAGCAATATGTCTACACGGCCCGCGCCAAGGGTCTCTCCGAACGCGTGGTGCTCTGGAAGCACGTCTTCCGCAACGCCATCATTCCGGTGATTCTCGGTTTTCCGGCCAGCTTTCTGGGGCTGTTTTTCACCGGCAGCATCCTGATCGAGACCATTTTTTCCCTGGACGGCATCGGATTGCTCAGCTTCAACGCCATCATCGGGCGCGATTATCCCATCGTGATGGGCACCCTGTTCTTTTTTTCCATGCTGGCGTTGATCGGCAACCTGCTCAGCGATTTGTCGCTGGTGCTGGTGGACCCCCGCATCTCCTTCGAACGCGCCCCGGGAGGCTAAGCCATGTTGCCGCGTAGCGGATTATTTTCCCGGTTGTTTCCCCGGCTGTTTTCCGGCATGAGCGAGGACACCCGGCGCAAATGGCGGGCCTTCCGCCGGCATCGGCGGGGCTATTACGCGCTCTGGATGCTGGGCATCCTGCTCTTCGTGAGCCTGTTCGCCGAATTTTACGCCAACAGCAAACCCTTGCTGATCCAGTACCAGGGGGAGTATTTCTTTCCGATTTTCTTTTCCTACACCGAGACCCAATTCGGGGGGGATTTCGACACCGACGCGGAGTATCAGGACCCCTTCCTGCGCGACCTGATCACCAAGGACGGCAATTGGGCCATCTATCCCCTCATCGAATGGGATTACAAGACCATCAACACCAGAACCGAGCTTCCCAATCCCGCGCCACCCACCTGGACCAACCTGTTGGGCACGGACGACCGTGGCCGCGACGTGATGGCCCGCTTGATCTACGGTTTCCGGCTGTCCATGTTCTTCGGCCTGATCCTGGCCGTGATCGCGACCCTCTTCGGCATCACGGTGGGCGCCATCCAGGGATTCCTGGGGGGGTGGGTGGACCTGTTCGGCCAGCGCGTGCTTGAAGTCTGGTCTTCCATGCCCGAACTGTATCTGCTGATCATCATTTCGGCCTCCATCACCCCCACCGTCACCAGCATGATCATCATTCTCAGCCTGTTCGGCTGGATGGGCCTCTCGCTCTACGTGCGGGCCGAGTTCCTGCGCGCCCGCAACTTCGACTATGTCAAGGCGGCCCGGGCCATGGGCGTGAGCACCCCCAGCATCATCCGCAAGCATCTGCTCCCCAACACGCTGGTGCCCATCGTGACCTTCTTCCCCTTCCGGGTCTCCGGGGCCATCGTGGGGCTGACCGCGCTGGACTTCCTCGGCCTGGGATTGCAGCCGCCCGAGCCCTCCCTGGGCGAGCTGCTGGAGCAGGCCAAGGGCAACCTGCAAGCGTGGTGGATATCCCTCTCCACCTTCGCGGTGCTGGTGCTCACCGTGCTGCTGATCACATTTATCGGCGAAGGACTCCTGCAGGCCTTCGACCCCCGCCGCCAAACCGGGGCCAAATGAGCAGAGGGAAGGACGATTCCCTTCTCTTCCCAATCGTTGGCGACGCCCGGAGCCGGCGCCCGTTTTCCCGCCCCCCCCATCTTGCCATCGGCCCTGGGGCCGGGCTAGGTTGAAGCACCCTTGGCCACGGGAATGCCCGAATGGGGGGGCGTCATTGGTTGAAACCCGTTGTTGGAACCGGTAGCTGGAACCGGTAGCTGGAACCGGTAGCTGGAACCGGTAGCTGGAACCGGTAGCTGGAACCGGTAGCTGGAACCCGTGGCTGGAACCCGTGTTTGGACAGGAAAGGCTGGGAGGGAGGAATGGACAAAACCGATTGGGTGGTGAGCAAAGTGGTGGCCGCCCAGGCCCGCGCCCGGGGAGATAAAGTCTTCCTGCAGGAAATCGGCGGGCGCGCGCTGACCTATGGCGAGACGGACACGGCCACCAACCGCCTCGCCAACGGATTGATGAAACACGGCGTGGCGCATGGCGAGCGGGTGGGCGTGATGCTGCCCAATGGGCTCGAAATCTGCCTGACCTGGTTCGCCCTCAGCCGCCTGGGCGCGGTCAACGTGTTCATCAACACCGCCTACAAGGGGGCTTTCCTCACGCACCTGCTCAACAACGCCGAGACGCGGCTGATCCTCATCGCCGCGGAATTCCTGCCCTGGCTGGCGGATATCGAAGGGGAGATTCCGGCGCTGAAAACGGCCATCGTGCTGGGGGAAATCGAGGCCGGAACCCGCGCCGCCTTCCAGCGGATCGAGTTGCTGCCCTATGCCGAGGCCGCCGGAGGGGATCAAGACCGCAGCCCGGCCGATGCGGTGGAGCGGGAGGTGGCCTATCACGACATCGGGGCCATCATGTACACCTCGGGCACCACCGGCCCCTCCAAGGGCGTGTTGATGCCCCATGCCCATCTTTACCTGATGGGGTACGGAGTGGTGGAAAACCTGCGGCTGAGCGAAGCGGACATCTATTACATCTGCATGCCGCTCTTTCACGCCAACGCGCTGCTGTTGCAGTTGTTCTGCTCCCTCATCGTGGGCTGCAAGGTGGTGATCGCGCCCCGCTTCAGCGCCTCGGCCTGGCTGGACCACGTGCGCGAACACGGGGTCACCGTGACCAACACCCTGGGCGTGATGGCCGGGTTCATCTTCCGGCAGCCGGAACGCCCCGAAGACGCGGACAACGCCCTGCGCCTGATCCTGGCCGTGCCCGCGCCCACGGAAATCCACGAGGCGTTCGAGCAACGCTTCAACACCCGGCTCATCGAAGGCTACGGCATGACCGAGGTCAACATCCCCCTCTACCATCCCCTGGACGGCCCTTACCGCCCCGGCAGCTGCGGCAAGATCTACGAGCGGTTTTTCGAGGTGCGGGTGGTCGATCCGGACACGGACCAGGAGCTTCCTCCCGGTGAAATGGGGGAACTGGTGGTGCGGCCCCGCGAACCCTTTTGCTTCATGCAGGGCTACAACCGGATGCCGGAAAAAACGGTGGAGGCCTGGCGGAATTTTTGGTTCCACACCGGGGACGCCCTGAAAATGGACCAGGACGGATACTTCTATTTCATCGACCGCATCAAGGATTGCATCCGGGTGCGGGGGGAAAACGTGTCCTCATACGAGATCGAGGCCATTCTGGCCGAATATCCCGGCGTGGCGGAGGTGGCGGCCATCGCCGTCAAATCGGATCTCGCCGGGGGAGAGGACGAGATCAAGGCCTGCATCGTGCTCAAGCCCGGGGCCGAGACCACTCCCGAGGCGCTGCTGGATTTTTGCCGTGAGCGCATGCCGCATTTCGCCGTTCCACGGTATGTGGAATTCACCGCGGCCCTCCCCAAAACGCCCACCGAAAAGGTGCGCAAGGCCCAGTTGCGGGAAGCGGGAATTACCCCGGCCACCTGGGACCGCGAGGCGGCGGGCTACCAGGTGCGGCGGCGCGCCTGATCCGCCAATGCGGCGGGGTTTTCCTGCCTGAGCGGTCTAATGAGAAAGAAACGCGCATTGGAAACCGATATCCTTGCATCGCGGCAGGTTGGCGCGGCCTCCGCGACGCACCCCGCTTATTGGGTGTACGACCATTTCCCGCTGCCCCTGCCCAACCGGCACCGCTATCCCCGCAACCGCTTCCGGATCGTGCGCGAAACGCTGCTGGCCGAGGGTGTGCTTTCCGCCGCCCGGCTGCATCGGGCGCGGCCCGAGGATTGGGACACGCTGGCCCTGGCGCACGATGCGGACTACCTGGCGCAAGTGCGCGAGGGGCGGCTTTCGGCCCGCGCCGTGCGGGAGATCGGCCTTCCGTTTTCCCCGCAATTGGTGGAGCGGGCGCGGGCCGCCGTCTTCGCCACCCGCCAGGCCGTCTTCCGGGCGCTGGACGACGGCGTGGCCTGCGTGATCGGCGGCGGCACCCACCACGCCTTCGCCGGGCGCGGCGCCGGCTACTGCCTCTTCAACGACATCGCCGTGGCCATCCGCGGCCTGCGGAGCCGCAACCAGCAGAGCCGCAACCGGCAGAGCCACAACCAGCAGATCCCAAACCAGCGGAGCCGCGATCTGCAGAACCGCCATCGCATTCACCGCGCCGCCATCGTCGACCTGGACGTGCATCAGGGCAACGGCAGCGCCGAGCTGTTCGGCAACGACCCGGGCGTGTTCACCTTCTCCCTGCACGGGGAGAAAAACTGGCCTCACCGCAAAGCGGCGGGGGACTTCGACCTGGGCCTGCCCGACGGCACTGGCGACGCCGAATATCTGGCCGCGCTGGAGCCGCCGCTGGTGGAAATGCTGGAGCGCTTCCGGCCGGAGTTGGTGTGCTACCTGGCCGGGGCGGACCCGCTCCATTCGGACCGGCTGGGGCGGCTGGCGCTCACCCACGAGGGGCTGCGCCGCCGGGACGCGCTGGTGCTGGGGTTGTGCCACGAGCGCACGATCCCCGTCGCGGTGACCCTGGGCGGCGGCTACGGCCAGCCCATGGAGGACACCATCGCGGTGCATCTCAACACCGTCCGCGAGGTGGAACGGCTCTGGGGCGGCGCGCTCCCCTGACTTGGCTGGCCTGCCGCGGAGGGAGGCGCGGGGGCCGCCCGAATACTGGAAAACGACCCAATGATCGCCGAAAAATTTCTCAACCGCCGCTTTGACGACCTGATGACGGTGGCCAAGGGCGTCAAGCGGGGCCTGACCACCCGGCACAGGGCCCTCGCCCCGTCGGCCTTCGACGGCAAGACCTACTCGCCCGAGGAATTTCACAGCTTCACGGCGGGTTTTTTCGACGATCCCGGCGGGTTTTACCAGGACTTCAACGCGCCCGGCGCCGCCCCTGAAGCGCATGGGGAGGAAGCGTTCGAACACGGCGTGGTGCGCGATTGGTCCATGCCTTCGGGCGTAACCGGGCCGCACCCGGAGAACAACCGCATCCACTTCAAGCAGGTGATCTCCTCGGCGATATCCTCTGAGGGCGAGGGGCGTGGCACGCTGTTCCTGTTGCCCGGTTGGCTCAGTCCCCGCGTCAACGTGGAACTGGGCATCTGCCGCGGCCTGGCCGCTCACGGCATCGATGCGCTGGTCATGTCGCCCCCCTTCAGCCAAAAACGCACCCCGGCCGGCTGGGCCACCGGCATGAAATTCGTCAGCGGCGACGTTTACGCCACGGTGGCCAACTTCCGCCAATGCGTATCGGACGCCCTGGGGGTGCTGAACTGGGCCCGGGGCGAAGGCGCGGCCAGCATCACCCTGGCGGGAATCAGCCTGGGGGGCGTGCTGGTGGGGCTGATCGCCAACGTTTTCGCGGCGGAGGCGATGATCCTGATCATCAGCGGCTGCCAGCTTGGCGACATCGTCTGGGACGGAAAACTGACCCGCCGCCTGAAGCGCGACATCATGCGGGGCGGCATCGGGCGCGAGGATTTGCGCCGCATCTGGGCCATCGTGGATCCGGACACCATGGCCGGGAACTGCCTCGTGCCGCGGGAAAAGATCCGCCTGCTGGCCAGCAAATACGACCAGATCATTCATCCCCACTACCAGCAGCGGCTCTGGGAAGTGCTGGGCCGGCCGGAGCGCCATCGATACAACTGCGCCCATTATTCCGTGGCCTTCCATCTCAAGGACATCAAGGCCAGAATCGTCGCTCTGATGACCCCATGAAGGCCGTCCGGTGAGCGCATCCACGCATTCCGGGGCCGGGAAAGCAAAGCGCCCCCGTTTCTTTTTCGCGGCGGTGGCGTTCCTCTTTGCGTTGGGGTTCTTGGGAGCGCGGCCCGCGGGCGGGCCGCAGGTCCAGTCGCGGGAAGCCCCTCCAAAAATTTGCCGCTATCTCACCTGGGAATGGAACACCCGCACCCGAACATCGGTGAACCACCGCTGGGTGGAAAAGTCATTCGGGGAAGTGACCGGGGAGGAAATGGATCCGGCTTCGCGGTGTTCGGTTTGCGAGGCCGATCAAATCACGATCGAATTGGAAGGGCTTCCCGAATTTCGCGTGTGTAAATATTTCGCGGGGAAGGTGAAAGCGGCGCTGCTGGAGATCAGGGAATCGGGGTTTCCCCTCCGAACCGTGACCGGCTACCGGGTGGGCCGCTCGCGGGGGAAACCCGACGCGGAAGGGTTGAGAACCCGCTTCAGCAATCACTCCTTCGGCACCGCCCTCGATCTCAACGCCGATTTGAACGGCATGTATTCCCATTGCGTGGTGTTCGGCGAAGCATGCAGGCTGATCCGGGGCGGCCACTGGCGGCCGCCAAATCCCGGCACACTCACCGCGGACTCCATCCCCGTGGCGGCGCTCAAGGCCATCGGATGGAAATGGGGAGGCGAAATCGCCGGGCGGCAGAAGGATTTCATGCATTTCTCCCTCACCGGCTATTAGGCGCCCAAAGCCCCCGATCCGCTGCCGCGGTTTCACCCTATCCAAATCCCCCGCCACGATTCCAACTGTTGAAACCGAACAGCAGGACCAAAACCACTTGCCCTGTTATGGTGGTTCCGCCATAATAGGGCGTGAAAACGGAGGGAGCGAAACCGCTGGTGTGGGTCGGCACCAGCAAAGACGACCTGAAGAAGTTTCCTGGGGAGGTTCAGCAGCGAATCGGTTTCGCGTTGTTTCAAGCACAAATTGGGATCAAGCCATGGGACGCCAAACCCTTGTCAGGATTCGGTTCCGGTTTGTTGGAAGTCGTGTCCCGTTTCGACAAGGAAACCTACCGGGCAGTGTATACTGTCAAATTCACCGGTGTGCTTTACGTCCTTCATGCATTCCAGAAGAAATCCAGGAAAGGAATCGCCACCCCCAAATCCGAGTTGGATTTAGTCAAACAGCGCCTAAAAGTGGCGGAGCAACATTATCAAAACACCTATTAATCAAATGGCACCATAATGAGTGAGGAAGAATTCACCCGGGTTGAAGAAGGATCGGGAAATGTATTCACCGACCTTGGACTCCCTGAGGCCGATACGCATCTGGTAAAGGCGGAACTCGTCAGTTGTATCGATCAGATTATCCGGCAACGCCGGCTGACCCAGAAAAAGGCCGCCGGGATGCTGGGGCTCTCACAGCCCGACGTATCCAGGTTGTTGAGGGGAAATTTTCAGGAATATTCCATGGAACGATTGTTCCGTCTGCTTCAGGCGTTGGGGCACGATGTGGAGATTAATATTGGAAAACTGAATTCCGGCCGGCCAGGTCGTTTACATATCTCGGCCGGACGATAGGGAGGAGCAGCCCAAAACCAACGGCCGGGGAGTCCCGCCGCCGTTATTTTCCCGCGAAAAAGCCCCAAAATAAAAACACCTTGCCACCCCCCAGGGCTAAGGTTAAGATTCCCATGGCCCCTGGAGGGCTGATTTTACGGAGAAAGTTTTCGGGAAGGTTCCAGGCCCGGCAGGGAAAACCATGCCGGGCGATCGCCGCGCTCAGGCGCGCGGCGGGTGATCGGCGCATCGGGAGAACACCGCCATGTTTGGCATGGGCTGGCAGGAAATTATGTTGATCCTGGTGATCGGCGTGCTGGTGATCGGGCCGGATCAATTGCCCGGCGTGGCCCGCACCATCGGCAAGCTGGTCGCTCAGTTCAAGCGCGCCACCAATGACCTGCGCACGGCGGTGAGCGAAGAAATCGAGCAGCAGGAAGAATTCGCCGAGTTCAAGGAATTCGCCAGCGATCTGGAGTCGGAAGTCTACGATATCCAAGACACCGCCAAGAATATGGTGGACAAGGAAATCGAGAAGGGGGAGAAGGAGCTGGACCAACTGGAAGCCGAGATTTCCGATAGCGGCGATTCCATGCCCAGCGGGGAGTATGGCCCCACCCTGGATGCCGGGGACGGCGCCGATTTGGCTGGTGGGGATTCCGCCGCTGGCGACGGTGCTGTTGGGGATAGCGCGGAAGAAGAGGGAACCTCGGCAGCGGAGGCCGCCCAAAAAGAATCCGCCTGAAGTCCTGTTCCCCCACCCAATACTCCGGCAAAATCACCGGCAAAATCACCGGCAAAATCACTGGAAAATTACCGAAAAATTACCGCCTTCACTTTCATTTTTCCCACGATTCCCCAACCTGCGATTCCGCCACCCACGATTCCGCGGCCCACGCCCCCCCCACCAACCCACAGGCCCGCCATGAGCCGCGACCGAGAGAAGCAACTGGCCGCCGAAGCCGCCGCCGAACTGGTGACCAGCGGCCAGACCGTGGGCCTGGGCACGGGCAGTACCGCCGCCTTCGCTGTGCGCAAGCTGGGCCAGCGGGTGCGGGACGGCCTGTCCATGCTGGGCATTCCCACCTCCGAGTCCACCCGGGCGCTGGCGGAGGCGGAGGGCATTCCCCTCACCACATTCGCCGACACCCACGCCATCGACATCACCCTGGACGGCGCCGACGAGTTCGACGCGGGCCTCAACCTGATCAAGGGGGGCGGGGGCGCGTTGTTCCGGGAGAAGATCGTGGCCTCCGCCTCGCGGCGGCTGGTGATCTTCGCCGACGCTTCCAAGCGGGTGGAGCGCCTGGGGCGCTTTCCGCTGCCGGTGGAGGTGACTCCCTTCGGCTGGCAGGTGGCCGCCGCGCGGATCGAGGAATTGGGCGCGGGGGTCTCGCTGCGCGGCGGCGCCGATGCCCCCTTTCTCACCGACAACCACGGGTACGTGCTGGACTGCGCCTTTGGGGAGATTCGCGACCCCGCCGCTCTGGAGGCCCGGCTGCGGGCCATCGTGGGGGTCACCGTGACCGGCCTGTTCGTGGGCATGGCCGAGACGGTCTTGATGGCCGAGGGCGAAACCGTGCATACATTCAGGCCGGCGTAGGAGCGCCGCCCCCCTACGCCGGCCGCGCCTCCCGCAGCCGGGGGAGCAGTTCGGCCGCGACGCGCTGGAACTGTGATTCCTGATCGCCGCTGGCCAGCCGCAGCACCAGATGCTCCACCCCCTGATCGAGGAACGGCGCCAGCCATTCCACGCAGGCGTCCGCCGGCCCCGCGAAGCAAGCCTGGCGCTGGGACATGGCGGCAAAGGGCGCATCGTAGTAACGCTGGATGAATTGCTCCATGTCGGCCCGCCCCTGGGCCGCATCGGGGTTCACATTGAGCGTGGCGTAGAAGGCCAGGGTGAGGTTTTTTCCCGCCGGCGCCTCTCCCCGCACGGTTTGCCATGCGCTGGCCAGTTGATCGGGCGTGGCCATGTTGGGGAAGTATCCGTCCCCGTGGCGGCCGGTAATCCGCAAAGACAAAGGGCCGTTGCCCCCGACCCAGAAGGGCGGGCCGCCGGGCCGGTGGGGGGTGGGCAGCAGGGTGGCGTCCTTCAGGTTCCAGAAACGGCCCTCGAAGGACACCGGCTCGCCGCGCCACAACAGCCGGCAGATTTCCATCAGTTCGGTCATGCGGCTGGCGCGATGCTCGAAGTCGGCGCCCGCCGCGTCGAACTCGTGGCGCACCCGCGCGTTGCGGGTGGCGAATCCCACGCCCAGAATGAGCCGCCCCTGGGCGATCCGGTCCAGCGTGGCCGCGCTTTGCGCCAGCAGCACCGGATTGTGCAATGGGGCCACCAGCACCGCCGTGCCCAGCTCCACCCGGCGCGTACGGGCCGCCACGGCGGCCAGCAGGGTCAACGGCTCGAAGCGGGGGCGGGCCAGCAGCGAGTCCCCGGCCCAGACCGAGTCGAACCCGGCCGCCTCTGCGCGCTCGGCCAAATCCAGCATGGGAGTGACGGCGAAATCCCCGGCGAGGATCGCCTCGCGGGTGGGAAGCAGCAGACCGATCTTCATGGGAAGCCTTGGTGGGGTTTGGGGGCGATTGGCGGCGGCGGCGGGCCCCCGTACCGCCGGGGCCAGTGCCGCCGTGGCCATGCCGCCTGATAGGGTTGTAGAACAGGGGCCGTCCTTCGATCAAGGCCTGGTGGAGAGGGCACCCTCTCCCCACGATTTTCTCCCATATCCACATTCAAGCGTCGATTTGTTAGGCTGTTTCCTTATTGTAAACGAGAGAACCGCCATGAAATGCCCATCTTGCCAGCATGAGAAGCCACCGGACGCCCGGTTTTGCATTGCCTGCGGCCAGGGTCTTGCCGCGCCCGCCAGCAGCGATTCCATAACAGCGTCCATCCCCTCCGGAGAACGCCGCCAAGCCACCATCGTCTTCTCCGATCTTTCTGGTTACACGGCCATGAACGAGCGGCTTGATCCCGAAGAGGTGCAGGAGATCATGAGCCGCATCAAGGCCGAGGCGGTGCGCATCGTCGAGAGCCATGGCGGCATCGTCAATCAGTTCGTTGGCGACGAGGTGGTGGCCCTGTTTGGGATTCC
>JACZSY010000298.1 GCA_022573975.1 SAR324 cluster bacterium
GGGCCGGGAGGGGGGAGGGGGGAAACCTCAGCAATAATTATTTTAGGGACTGCTTGTAGAAACCTTCACCTCAACTCGAATCATCGGCAAGCAAGGAGACCGGCGACATGGCATACAGCGAAAAAGTTATCGATCACTATAACAATCCACGCAACGTGGGCAGCTTGCAAAAGGACGATGCGGATATCGGCACCGGCATCGTGGGCGCCCCGGAATGCGGGGACGTGATGAAGCTCCAGATCAAGGTGGAGAACAACCGCATCGTCGATGCCAAATTCAAGACCTTCGGTTGCGGGAGCGCCATCGCTTCATCCTCCCTGGCCACCGAGTGGGTGAAGGGCAGGACCCTGGACGAGGCGCTGGAAATCAAGAACACCCAATTCGTCGAGGAACTCTCCCTGCCGCCGGTGAAGATTCACTGCTCCGTGCTGGCCGAGGACGCCATCAAGACGGCCATCGCGGATTACCGGAAAAAGACGGCGGCCGCCGGATGATTGGTGGCGCTGGCGGTTTCCCCTGGGCTTGCGGAATGATTGGGCCGCTCCCGCCTGCAAAAACCGGCGCTCCCCTGGGATCGGCGGCATTGGCGGCTCAATTGTCGGCGGTGGTGTGGCCGGGCGCCCGCCGGATGCCGGCTGGACCGGGCGTCCGCGCGCTCCAATGTTCCCGCCAATTGGGCCGAAACCCCTCATAACGCCATGCCGGAACCGAAGGATTTTTTCACGCTGTTTGGCTTGCGGCGGCGCATCGAAATTGACCGGGAAGCGCTGGAAGCCGCCTACCAAAGGCTGACGCTGGAACACCACCCCGATTTCTTCGCCACGGGTCCCGAGGCGGAACGGCTGGAGGCCGAACGGATATCCGCCCGGGTCAACGAGGGATACCGCGTGCTGACCAATGGGGGAGATCGGGCCGCCTACCTGCTGGGCCTGCTGGCCAATGGGCGTCCCCTCGACGGCCAGCGGCTCCCCGACGGGTTCCTGCAGGATATGTTCATGGTCTCGGAAGAAGTAGACGAGCTGGACGCAAGCGCAACCCCCGGGCAGGTGGCGGGATTGACCGGGGAAATCCAGCAGCGGATGGCCGCCACCCGGGAAGCCCGCAACCGGTTGTTCGCCGATACGGCCGATGCCAACGGCGCGGCCGATGAGACCCTGCTGCAAAACATCCAGGAGCATCTCAACTGCGAGCGCTATTTCCACCGGCTGCTGAACACGCTCGGGGGTAAAACCCCCTGAGACCCTCGCGCCGAATACCACTTGGTGTCATGCGAACCCTGAGGGGACAAAACAGGCCAAGGGAAAGCGCGGCCGCGCAAGAAACGTTGGCATGGCCCGCGTTCCCGCGGATACACGCCGGGCAGAGCTATGGGAAATTGTTTGTATCGCTGTTCATCGGTGTTTATCGGCGGCCGAAAATAACATTTTGGAGCAAGAAAACAATGAGCGGGACGGAAAATAGATGACGGACGGCGATCGCGGCACCGGGAAGCGGGAAAACGAGATCATCATCGGCATCGACCTGGGAACCACCAACTCCCTGGCGGCCACCGTGTTCGAGCACGGGCCGGAGGCCTTGCATCCGCCGGGCGGGAACGCCATCGTTCCCTCGGTGCTGACCCGCCGCGACGGCGGCTGGATCGTGGGCGAGGAGGCGCGCGAACTGCGAACGCTGGAGCCGGAGAACACGGTTTTTTCCGTCAAGCGGCTGATGGGCCGAGACGAGGCCGATCTGAAGGAAGCGTTGAAACACCTTCCCTTTTCCGTCCGCGCCGCCCAGCGGGGGCTGGTCAAGGTGCACGTGGGCGGGGAGGCCTTCACCCCACAGGAAATTTCAGCGGAAATCCTCAAGTTCGTGCGGGCGCGCGCCGAGGAGGCCCTGGGGCGGCCGGTGGCCAAGGCGGTGATCACCGTGCCGGCCTATTTCGACGACGCCCAACGCCAGGCCACCCGCGACGCCGGGCGCATCGCCGGGCTGGAGGTGGTGCGCATCATCAACGAGCCCACGGCGGCGGCCATCGCCTATGGCCTGGACCAAAAACAGACCGGGCTGGTGGCCGTCTACGACCTGGGGGGCGGAACCTTCGACATCAGCCTGCTGCAACTCTCCGGCGTGGTCTTCAAGGTGCTCTCCACCCACGGCGACACCCATCTGGGGGGAGACGATTTCGACATGCTGGTGGCCGGAGAACTGAAGCGCCGTCTGTTGGAATCCCACCCCAAGGCCGAGCTGGATTCGCCGCTGGCCTCCCAGTTGCTGCGCAAGACCGCCGAGTTGATCAAGATCGACCTCTCCCATGCGCCGGACACCCAATACACCCTCGAACTGCCCGCCCAGGGCATCGCGGAATCGGGGACCTTCACCGCCGAGACCCTGGAAACCCTGATATCGCCCCTGGTGGAGCGCACCCTCGTGTCCTGCCGGGAGGTCTTGCGGGCCGCGGGGAAACAACCGGGGGACATCGAGGAAGTGGTGATGGTGGGAGGCTCCTCACGGATGCCCCTGGTGCGCAAAAAGGTCGGCGAATTCTTCGGCCGTCCGCTCAACATCGCCATCAACCCGGACGAAGTGGTGGCCATCGGCGCGGGCATTCAGGGGCATCTGCTGGCCGGCGGCCGCCGCGACTTCGTGCTGCTGGATGTGATTCCGCTTTCCCTGGGCATCGAAACCCTGGGCGGCACTTTCTCCAAGCTGATCACGGCCAACACCACCATTCCGGCGGAAGTCGATGAAAGGTTCACCACCTACGTGGAAAACCAGACCGGCGTGGACATCAACATCTACCAGGGCGAGCGGGAGTTCGTGAAGGATTGCCGCAACCTGGGCCGCTTCCGCCTGAAGGGCATTCCCCCCATGCCGGCGGGGCTGCCCCACGTCAAGGTGACCTTCCATGTGGACACCAACGGCATCCTCTCGGTCTCGGCGGTGGAGGAGCGCAGCGGCACTCAGGCCGCGATAGAGGTCATCCCTTCCCACGGGCTGACCAACGCGGAAATCGAGACCATCATGGACCAGGCGGTGGAGCACGCCATCGAAGACCTCAACCACCGCCAACTGGTGGAGTTCCGCAACATGGCCAACGCGGTGTTTCGCGGAATCAAGCTGGCCTGGAGCGATGCCGAGGCGATCATGAGCGCCGGGCAGTTGAAGGAAATCCAGGCACAGATGGATGTCGTCCGGGAACAGGCCAAGGGCAACGACTCCGTGGCCCTCAAAAAAGAGATGGACCTGCTGGGAGACATGACCCGCCCGCTGGCCGACGCCATCATCTCCAAGGCCGCCCTGGCCGAGCTGCGCAATTTCTACGATGAGACCCAACACCCTTAGTTCCAGCGCCGCCACGAATTTCATCCGCAAGGAGATCGAATTGCCGATTCCGCCGAGGGGGGGATTTGATGGATCGGAAATTTGCGGGTAAAGTCCAAGGCACATTGATGCCGCCGGCGCCGCCGATGGTCCGCCTCGCGCCTTTGTGACGATCCGCCGCGGCGAAAAAGGTGGCCAAAGTGTCGATTCTGCAAGAAATCGTAATAATCCTCGTTGCCGCGGTTACCGTGGTGACCCTCCTCCAGCGCCTCAAGGTGCCGTCCATCGCCGGCTTCATCATCGCCGGCGCCATCATCGGCCCCAACGCGTTCGGGCTGATCGAGAATGTCCATCAGGTGGAGGTGCTGGCCGAGGCGGGCATCGTGCTGCTGCTGTTCGGCATCGGGCTGGAGCTCCCGCTGGAATACATGCGCCGCCTCTGGCGCCCGATCCTCATCGGCGGAGGCTTGCAGGTTGGCGCGACGATTCTGGTGGTGATCGCGATCGCCATGCTGCTGGGGTATCCCGTGGGGCCGTCGGTCTTCCTCGGTTTCGTGGTGACCGTGTCGAGCACGGCGATCGTGCTGCGCGGGTTGCGCGCCCGCGGCGAGATCGATGCCCCCCACGGGCGTCTCACGCTGGGCATTCTCGTTTTCCAGGATCTCTGTGTCGTTCCGATGATCCTCGCCATTCCCCTGCTGAGCGGGTCCTTCACATCGATCTGGGAGCCGATCGCCGCGCTCCTCAAGGCCACCAGCGTGCTGGTGTTGGTGCTCGTCGCGGCGCGCGTGGTGGTGCCGCGCCTGTTGCACATCATCGCCCAGACCGGACAGCGGGATCTATTCGTGCTGACGGTTTCCCTGGTCTGCATCGGCATCGCATGGGCCATGGCCAGCGTCGGCATCTCACTGGCCCTGGGCGCCTTTCTGGCCGGCCTGGTCGTCGCGGGCAGCGAATACCGCCACCAGGCGCTGGCCGACATCATCCCCTTCCGGGAGGTGTTCGTAAGCATCTTCTTCGTCTCCGTGGGGATGCTGCTCGACCCGCTGGACCTGGTGCGCGACGCAGGGCCCATATCGCTGCTTCTCATCGCGATCGTGCTGGGGAAGTTCACCGTGGTTTTTCTGGTCAGTTTCGCCATGCGGCTGCCCCTGCGGGTCTGTGTGCTGGCCGGGTCGGCCCTGGCGCAGATCGGCGAGTTTTCGTTCGTATTGACTCGCGCGGCGGAAGGCTCCGCTTTGATGGAGGAGCCGTTCGCGGGCAACCTGACCATGGCGGTGATTCTGTCTA
>JACZSY010000299.1 GCA_022573975.1 SAR324 cluster bacterium
ACCAGGGCCACGATGCCGAGTTGCCCTGCTTCCACGCCCAGGTTGAAGGTGAAAAGGGAGGCCACATGGGTTTCGCCGCCCGCGGCGAGGCCTTTCAGCACCGCCGCGAAACCCAGCCCATGCACCAGGCCGAATCCGAAGGTGACGATCCACCGGAAGCGCAATCCCCGGCCGATCAGGTTTTCCACGGCGACGTAGGCAATGCTCACGGCGATCAGCGATTCCACCAGTTTGTCCGGCAATTGGACATAACCCAGGGCCGCCAGCAGCAGCGTCAAGGTATGGGCCAGGGTGAACATGGAAACTACCGTGAACAGGTAGCGAAATCTCAGCGAGGCGACAATCAACCCGATCAGAAACAATATGTGATCGTATCCGATTAAAATATGTTCGATGCCCAACAAAAAGAACTGGCCCGCCTGCACCGTCCAGTCCTGTTGGGTGGGTATTCCTTTTGTCAAATCTATTTCAAATTCGGGCTGTTTCAGGTCGAGCACAAAATCCACCCTTCGATTTCCAGCCACCAGGCGCCCGAGGGAGACATGATGCGCATCCAACTCGAATAGGGCCAGGTATTGGATCAACAGGCGCCGCACGGGCGAGGGGCACTGGAAGTCTAAGCGCACCTCCACCTGCTTCGGCAGGAAATCGAGACCCAGGCGGAAGTTTTTCAACCTGCACGCCCTTCCGTTTTCGTAGACGATCAGACGCTGGGAGAGATAATCCCGCAGGGAGGCCTCCCCCGCGCTGAACAACTTCGGGGCCGGCGCCGTATTCGCGTCCTCGATCAATCCCGAGGCCAGCGCCAGGTCGATGGAATCGATGCGGAGGGTATAGAGAACCTTCGCCCCTTCCACGCGCACCCGGGATAGGCTGGTATTGGTCACGTGGCCCTGGACGGGAATTCCACCCGGGTTCCACAGCAGCAGGGCAAGCCAGGAGAGGAAGAGAATCCGCCCGGTATGGCCGGACCCGGGCCGGTGATGCTGGCGTGGAGCAAGGCCCATGGCGGTCAGGGCTTTTTGGGTGGCCGCGTGGCTTCCAGCAAAAATTCGCGCGCTCCTATGTGCAGGGGCACTTGAAACCCATTGGCCTGCCGCAACAATTTCGCTGGAGTGGATGCCAACCTGGACAGCAGTCCTGGTGTGGCCTTCTCGTCGAACAGCCCGAACAGGATCAGGTAGGCCCTCTCCCTGGGAATTTCGGCGTGGGCCACCAGCACATACCCATCCCGCAGGAAAGCCAGCGTCCGCAGGGGCACGGGACCTTCCGCCCGCCCTTCGCCCTCCCCGCGCAGCATCAGCAGGGCCTGTTTCCTGAGCATGACCGCCACCGGAATTTGCTTGGAAAGCACCAGCCGGGTGACGTGACGCATGGTTGGCGCCCGTCCGGCCTCGACCTGCGCCTTGGGAATGATCCGTGAGAGATCGTCCGCCAGGGCCTCGGTGAGTTGGAAGGCCTGGGGCTCGGAACGGCCCGCGACGATCATCAGGCGTTCGGCGCGGTAGACCGTCCATTGCCGGTATGGAATGTGGGCGGAAAGGGGGAGCGCCATCCCGCCCCAAAGCAGAAGGAACAATATTAGGCGGCGGGATGGCATGGGGGGCTTATTTTTCCTTGAAAACACCGAGATCCAGAATCGCGGTCACGGCCACGTTGGGCACATCCACCAGTTGGCTGATGTGGAGATCCACCGCGACGCTGCAGAGGATGTAGGCCTGCTCCCGCGTCAAGCCATGCTCCCTGACGATGTAGTCGATCATCTGGAGCAGGGCGTGGCGGGCCGCGAGAGTCACGTCCTCGGAAAGGTTGGTCAAGTCCTTCAACCGCTTGGCATTGAAATATTTCGCTTTGAATTGAGCCGGAATATTGCCCTTGCTTTTGAGCGGGTAACCGATGGTGGCATAAAATTTGGCCGGTTGCAGCGCCTTGATCTGGTCGCCTCCCTTGAATGCCACCGACTTGAGGTTTTTCATGCCGCCCTTGATGATGCGGGTTCGCACGGTGGTAATCGAGGGAATCTCAATGGCGGTGCCGGAAACCTCGCCGTCACCCTGGGCGTAGTGGACATCCCCGATGGAAAGGAGGCACCCGTCCACAAAACAAGGGAAGAGAAGTTTGGTGCCCGCGACCATCTGCTTCACATCCATATTGCCGCCGTTTTCCCGCGGGGGAATGGTGCGCAGGCATGTCTTTTCGTACTTGGCTCCCTTGCCGCAAATCGCAGTGGGCTGCGCTCCCGAGGCGGAGGGGGTCAGCACAAACCCGCCCGCGGCCGCCAAGTCGGCTTCCCGCTTGACCATCCTCTTCACCTCGGGAAAGCCGGGGGCCACCCCGATGGTGCCCGGGAACCCGTTCATTTTAACCGCCACGTTGGCCGGCATATCGGGTGAAGTCGCTTCCAGGCGGTTGGTTTTCCATCGCACCAAAAAGGCCTTGGGAAATACATCCCGCAGAAATCCGAAGCCCGGGATGATCATGGTGTAACCGTATCCGGTATCCTGGATGTCAATGATTTCCACTTCCAGCACATCGCCACGCTTGGCCCCGTTGATGTAGACCGGGCCGGTGAGCGGATGCACCAACCCCAAATCCAGGGACTTCATGTCGGCGGTTGTGTTCTTCATGGTGAAACCCGTATCCAAAGCGTCACGGGTCTCATAGATGATCAAATCGCCGGGGTTGGCGTAGGCGCGGGGCTTGATGGCCGGGTGCCAGCGGTTGTGGCAATTGGGATCCTCATCGCAAAAAACTCCCGTCTTTTTCAGGCGGACTTCCCTGGCTTGCAGGGTGCTCAATCCTACCGAAAACACGAAAGCAGTCAAAATAACCAGCATTAATGTTTTTCGCATGATTTCCTCTTCCTTTTAGCAGGTGATTTACCCTTTGAACCGGAATATGATTTTATGCTGTTTTTGATCAGTCAGGCCCATCCCTAAAACAAACCATTGGGGGTGTCAAGCCAAGGAATGGCCAGGAAAATGGGGGCGGACCGGTCATGCAGACCGGGAAAAAATTTTCGATTGTCAGCGAACCGGCGGCGGGCGGGCGATCCTGCCCCGTTCATCCTCCTACATCCCCCTCCCCATGCCGGACGCTCTCCCCAGTTTGGGCTGGGCGCCAATTCGTGTCATAGTGCTTTCGGCCAACGCGCCACGATTTTGCCATTGCCGCGGCCATCATCTTTCAACGGTCACCATGAGCGAAACCCCATGAGCAAAAACACCCTGTCCCGGAAAGGCGGGGTGGCCTGGAGCGAGGCGCTCGCCACGCGCCACGACGGCCTGATCGAGTTGCGCCGGGACCTGCACCGCAATCCCGAGCTGAGCATGGCCGAGCACCGCACGGCCGAAGTGATCGCCGAACGGCTGCAGGCCGCCGGGTTGGAGGTGCGCACGGGCCTTGAGACCACTGGCGCGGAAACGGCGGTGGTGGGCGTGTTGCGGGGAGACCGTCCGGGCCGCGTGATCGGCTGGCGGGCGGATATCGACGCCCTGCCCCTGGACGAGATTCCCGACCTGCCCTTCAAGTCGGCCGTTCCCGGCGTGATGCACGCCTGTGGGCACGACGGGCACACCGCCATCGCGGTCACCCTGGCCGAAGCCATGGCACACCGCCGGAAGCAAATGCCGGGCACGGCGGTCTTCCTCTTCCAGCCGGGGGAGGAGGTGTTCGGCGGCGCGGCGCCCATGATCGCCGCCGGCGTGCTGGACGATCCCCAGGTGGAGGCGGTCTACGGCCTGCACCTGACCACACAGTCCCCGGCGGGCAAGGTCTGGGCGCATCCCGGGCCTTCCATGGCCTCGGCCGATTTCTTCAACATCGAGGTGCGGGGCGCGGGCGGCCACGGGGCCTTCCCCCATCTTTCCCGCGACCCGATCACCATCGCGGCCCACATCGTGGTGGGCCTGCAACACCTGGTGGGGCGGGAAATCCCGGCCCAGGAAACCGCCGTGCTCACGATTGGACAGATCGAGTCGGGCACCAAGAACAACATCATTCCCGAAACGGCCACCTTGCGCGGCTCCCTGCGCACCTACGACCAGAGCGTGCGCGAGCAATTGCTGGCGCGGCTGGGGAGCTTCGCCGGAGCCATCGCCGAGGCGCACCGGGCCGAGGCGGTGCTGGGTTTCGAGGAAGGATCGACCCCGGCGCTGGTCAACCCGGCCGATCAGACGGCGTTCATCCGCGGCTGCCTGGAGGAGTCCATGGGGCACGAAGCGGTGGAAACCTCACGCCCGGTGATGGCCAGCGACGACATGGCTCTGTTCCTGGAAGCGCGGCCGGGCTGCTATTTCCGGGTGGGCATCGGGGCGTCCGATGGCCCGGTGGCGCCCCATCACAATCCGAACTTCCTGATGGACGAGGCCGGGCTGCCCGTGGGGCTCAAGGTGGCCCTGCACGTGATGCTCAGCGCGCTGGAGGGCGGCGGCGCTGGGTGAGGGCGGATGTAAATGGATTCGGTTTCCAGCAAAAACGTTTGGCGCGGGTTTTTAAAAGGGCTGTGACCAACTCAATAAAAGCAGGAGGGGGCGCCTCCGGCGGCCCTACGGGGGGAAACTTTCTCATAGGAACAACAAGTATTTAA
>JACZSY010000300.1 GCA_022573975.1 SAR324 cluster bacterium
GAAGCATCAGGTGCTGCTGGGCATCACCGGGTCGGGCAAGACCTTCGTGATGGCCAACATGATCCAGCGGTTGCAGCTGCCCACCCTGGTGATCGCGCCCAACAAGGTGCTGGCGGCCCAACTCTACCAGGAATTCAAGGCCTTTTTTCCCCACAACCGGGTGGAGTACTTTGTCAGCTATTACGACTACTACCAGCCCGAGGCCTACGTCCCCCGCAAGGACCTGTATATCGAAAAGGACTCCTCCATCAACGACGAGTTGGACCGCATGCGGATGTCCTCCACCAACGCCCTGTTCGAGCATGAGGACGTGATCATCGTGGCGTCCGTGTCCTGCATCTATGGCATCGGCTCGCCGGAGACCTACCGGGGCATGTTGATCTTCCTCAAGGTGGGCGACACCCTGGAGCGCGGCGATCTGCTCTCCCGGCTGGTGGAAAATCAGTACCAGCGCAACGAGTACGATTTTCACCGGGGGACTTTCCGTGTGCGCGGCGACGTGATCGAAATTTTCCCGGCGGACGCGGACGACGCCATTCGCATCGAGTTGTTCGGGGACGAGGTGGAGGCCATCTCGCGCATCGATCCGGTGCGGGGAACCAAGACCGAATTGCTGAGCAAAGTCGGCATCTATCCCGCCACCCACTACGTGGCGCCTTCGGACGAATTGCCCGAGACGGTGGAGATGATTCGCGAGGAGTTGCGCGAACGGCTGACGGAACTGCGGGCGGAAAACAAGCTGGTGGAGGCCCAACGGCTGGAACAGCGCACCCTCTTCGATATCGAAATGCTGGAGGAAACCGGCACCTGCAAGGGCATCGAGAACTACAGCCGCATCATCCAGCGCCGGAGCCCGGGCAGCGCCTCTCCGACCCTGCTCAGTTATTTTCCCAAAGCCTCCCTGCTCTTCATCGACGAAAGCCATGTCACCATTCCCCAGCTGGGGGCCATGTACAAAGGGGACTTTTCCCGCAAAACGACGCTGGTGGATTACGGCTTCCGGCTGCCTTCGGCCATCGACAACCGGCCCCTCAAGTTCGAGGAATACGAAGCGCGGGAGCACCAGGTGATCTATGTTTCCGCCACGCCCGGACCCTACGAGATGGAGTCTTCCGGCGGCAATCAAATCGAATTGATCATCCGCCCCACCGGATTGCTGGACCCGCCCATCGAGGTGCGGCCCGTGTCGGGGCAGGTGGACGACCTGCTGGAAGAAATCCGCACCACCGCCGCGCACTCCGAGCGGGTGCTGGTGACCACCCTCACCAAGCGCATGGCCGAGGACCTGAGCCGGTACTACGAGGAGTTGGGCGTGCGGGTGCGCTACATGCACTCGGAAATCAAAACCCTGGATCGAGACGAGATCCTGCGCGATCTGCGGCTGGGGCATTTCGACGTGCTGGTGGGCATCAACCTGCTGCGCGAAGGGCTGGACCTGCCCGAGGTTTCCCTGGTGGCCATCCTGGATGCGGACAAGGAAGGCTTCCTGCGCTCTCGCCGATCCTTGTTGCAGACCTGCGGCCGGGCCTCCCGCAATCCCAAGGGCCGGGTCATTTTCTATGCCGATCGGGTGACCGAGTCCATGCGGGAGGTGCTCGAGGAAACCGAGCGCCGGCGCGCCGCCCAGCGGGCGCACAACGAGGCCAACGGCATCGTGCCCAAGGCCGCCCAGCGGGCCATTCCGGAGCGGTTGGCGGCCACGGAAGCCCCCAGGGTGGGCGAAGCTTTCCCCAAGCTGACCGTGGAAACCGACGCGTTGGCCCAAATCAAACGGCTGGAAAAGGAAATGCTGACGGCGGCCAAGGCGCTGGAATTCGAGCAAGCCGCCGAACTGCGCGACGCCATCTCCTATCTCAAGCGCAGAGACCTGGGGATCGCCTGAACGCCCCGCGCGGGCGAAATGGCGCAAGGCGGGCGGCCGATCCTGAACCGGAGAGCCGGAAGCGGGCGCGCCGCGAAAAATCGGGGCCTCCCGGCAGGAGGCGCGAAAGGAACAGCGGGAGGGAAGCCGGAGCAGCGCGGCCGGTGAAACCGCCCGCGCCCGGGAACCTTCCCCCCTGTGAATCACGGGAGAGGGAAACGGGAGCCGGATCAGGAATGATTGGGACGCACCTTGACCTTGTCGAAAGCGTCTTCCACCGTCCGGGCGATGTCCGCATCGCTGGGGGGTTCCTTCTTGAGGATGATGGAGGAGCGCTGAACGTAATGGGCCGGCAGGGTGTTCATGGCCACGGCATAGACATCCTCGAGGCAAAGGTTGCACCCGCAAAAATCGGTTTCGCCGGGAAGTTTTTCCCGCATGAAATTCAACACGATGACCTCGTGCCGGTTCCGCACGTGGTCCAGGGAAAAATCATTGATCATGTAATTTTGCTTGCCCATAAGATGCTCCTTTGTGACCATTTCCGTATCGCAAAATAAATCCCGGATTCGTGGGCGGAAAAATATGGGCGCCCCCCTCATTCCGGCGCAAAGAGATGATTCTTACCGGTTGAACGCTCAAAAATGAATCTCGTTTCATCCGATTGCATAATTTTACGCGCCCAGGATTACGCCGAGCGGGACAAGCTGGTGAGCTTCCTGACCCCCGGGGCCGGTAGGCTCAAGGGGATCGTGAAAGGCTCGCGCAAGTTGACCAGCCGGGGCGTGGGCAGCTTCGAACCCTTCAGCCGGGGGCTGATCCATTACATCCCCCGTTCTCCCGGCGCCCTGGTGACCATCCGCAAATGCGATCCCCGCCCGCCCTATCTCTACCTGAGGCAGGACTACAACTGCTTTCTTTACGCGGGATACATGGCGGAACTGGTGGACCTCTGCGCCATCGAGAACGAGGAGGCGGCGCCTTATTTCAACTTGCTGGCCGATACCCTGGACGCCCTGTGCGAAGCGGGTCCGGCCCGCCGCCTGCCCCTGCTGCGGCTGCGTTTCGAATTGCGGCAGCTGGACCTGCTGGGCTATGCGCCCGATTGGCGGAACTGCCGTCAATGCGGCTCGGCCCTGTTGCGCGGGGGAATCGATGCGGGGGAAGAAAGCGGCGGACACCATGGAATCGCCGCGGCCGTGTTCGACGGCGCCCATGGCTTCGATGTAAACCTGGGGGGCGTGCTCTGCCCCAACTGCGCGCCGGCCAGGAGACGCTCGCTTCCCATCGCCCCCGAGGCACTGGTCTTCCTGGAAAACTGGCGCGGCGGTGGAAACGCGGTGCGCCCCACCCGTAGCATCCTCCAGCAGCTTGAGGATGCGGTCACCGAACACCTGATCCACCACATGGAGCGCAAGCCGCGCTCCCTGGCCCTGCTGCCCACCCTGGAGGAACTTGAGGAAGCGCCGTCGTCCTGACCGGCGAAATCCCTTTTGACACCCCATCACAAGCCGGTTATGGTTCCCCCACCGAAAAAACGGGGGCGCGGGATGGAAACTACCAGGGAGCGAGCACGATGAAAACGGCGGAATGTTCATGCGGAAACTTGCGGGTGCGGGTTGAGGGCGACCCGGCCATGGTGTTGACCTGCAGTTGCACCGCCTGCCAGCGGCGCACGGGCAGCGTGTTCGGGGTCTCGGCCTTTTTCAAGGAAAGCCAGGCGGAAATCGAAGGGACTCCCAAGGTGTATGCGCGCACCGGAGATTCCGGCGGCGCCATCCGGGTGCATTTCTGCCCGGAATGCGGCACCAGCCTGTACTGGCTGCCCGACCTGGCGCCAGGCATGATTGGCGTGGCGGTGGGTTGCTTTCTGGACCCAGGGTTCGCGGCGCCCCAACTGGCGGCTTATACCCGCAGCCGGCATCACTGGGTGCGCTTCCCCGATGGCATCCCCCACTTCGAAACCGCGCGCTCCAATACCTGAGCGCTGTTCTTGCATCTCCGCGGGCGCTCGAGGAGCGATCGTTTCTCAAGTGAATACCGGGCCGCATCGAGCACCAAATTTTCCTGTGCCTTCCCGTTTTATCGAGGGCGGGAACAAACCGGTTCTTCGGTCCCGGAAAAAGGTTGATTAATCGTTTAACATCGTACTAAAAACACCGGGTTGAATCGCGGGACGGAGTTTACGTTCAGACCGGCATTTTTAATGTTGTCTTGCACAGAACACCCTGATCGGAGGAATTTCCATGAAAAAATTCAATCTGTTACTTGGCGTATCCCTGGCATTGCTGACGGCGCTTTTCGCGCAATCGGCTTTGGCTGCGAAAAACGTGAAGATCACGCCCCTGGGCAGTCACAAAGGCGAATTCTGCCCTCTTGACCGGGCAATGATCTTCGAGGACCCCGACGGCACGCGGATTCTCTACGACGCCGGACGAACCGTGCGGGGACCCAAGGACCCGAGGTTGGGCAGGATCGATGCGGTGTTGTTGAGCCATGCCCATGGCGACCACCTGGGGGACAAGCACCAGGCGTTCGCCGGTGAGGGAACCTGCGGAAAACTGGTTTTCTCCGTCAATGCGACCCCCAATTCCAACACCGTGAACATCGTGTTGGAGAAAAAGGCGGCGTTGGTCATCGGGTCGCATTTCAGAGCATTTTTCCAAGCGAAAATAAAATCCCTGGGCGGCGATCCGAAACTGGTCAAACTGGTTCGCTATGGCG
>JACZSY010000079.1 GCA_022573975.1 SAR324 cluster bacterium
CTATCTCATCGTCGGACAGCCAGGACGCTATAATTTATTCTCTGGTGGTAATATGCAGGCCGGTAACGCCGTGGTGCTGGCCGATACGTCCACGAAAGGTGGGTCGCTGGAGGCGGTCTATAGCACGGGCATCATGCTCAACGCGCAGTTTTGGATGTCCGACACCTCGCGGATCAACGTCGCCTTCGGGCAGGCCACGACCGATTGGCCGTCACCGCTGGATACGGCCGGCAGAATTGAAACCTGGACAACCCTTCACCTCAATTATATTACCAACGTGTCCAAGGCCGCCAAAATCGGTGTGGAATATATCACCAAAACAATCGAGAGGAATGATGCCGCTGCCACGGAGGGATCGAACTCTCGTATTCAATTCTCCGTCCAGGTTGGCTTTTAAGGTTTAAAACAGCCATCTTGGTTTTGGTATCTTTCCCGGCGGAACGGCCAGCAGCCGTTCCGCCGGTTTTTTTTTCGTCCCTTCCTCATTCCCCGGGTAAAGATACGATTTGCCGTTGCTGGAGACTTTGGCGCGTTCGCGGCCCGCATTGCCGACGCGCCGGGATCGGGTTTTCTTGAGAGGTTGTCGTATTTCAGGGGAAATCCCCCAGCAATTCGAGAGAGCACATTTTTGGTCTGGAATTCGCCCGTGTCGCTGACCTTGCGATTGCCCTGGCCGCGGGGCAAAGGCCAAGGCGGTTTAAAGAACGATTTTTCGCACTGCAAAAATAAACCTAAGTGTTGAAAACCCGGATTCGCTTCCATAATTCCAGGCCAGGGGAAGAGTCCAGGAATTCCACTCGGGAAAAATGCCTTTCCCTGGAATGCGACAATGTGCTATGAACCATTCGATGGGACGTTGTTCAGGTAAATGAGGAGGAGGGGACGGGCACGTGAGGTGCTGCCCTAAGGGAATAAGGACAGCGAGGGAAAAGGGTCGAGCCCGTCCTCTCACATAATACTGTACTAATATTTCGGAATATTCGTCCGTAATGATTCTCACAGTTGAGGTGGCGGGCGGCCCTACCCCCTCGGAATTCACCCTTCTCTGTACGCGGTTCCTCCATGGTGGGGATGGATTTTTAACACGCCAGGGGCCAATCCAAGCCGTTTTCCGCTCCACGAATCACTAGGAAAAAAGGGGAGGTCAAACGAACGAAACCACGAATTATCCGGGCTGGTCTTTTTGAGGGATTTCCACCCGGAAAAATTGCCAATCCCGGTCATCACTGAACGAACCCTCGGGGGAATATTTCATAATGCTAGCGCGGAGCGTTTCGATCCAGCCAGGATTGCGGAATGGGACGTTTCATTTTATAAGGTAGGGAACCGCGCGGACGGACCATCGCGATATTGGATTATCTGGTTGCCGGCTGCGCGTCCTCCTCTCCCCAACCCGGCTGAAAAAATGGATTTGAGAACCTTGTTCTTTGCCTCCTACGAGTTGCTGATTTCCGTGGTTTTCGGCTTGATCACCGTTTTCATCTGCATCAAGGTGCTGAGCCATACGTATTTGAAATCGAAGAAGGGCAATCTGCTGCTGCAAGGCAACACGGCCGCCAGCCTGTTTGCTTCGGTGATGATCGTGACCGTGCTGATTCTGGTGCAGGGGAGCGTGCTGCCCTCGGTGGACGCCCTGCGCACCATGGTGCTGGGGGGCGCGGGCATTACTTTTTCGGTGGTGCTGATATCGTTCGGATATTTTCTTCTCTTTTACGTGATCGCCTTGGTTATCAGCATCTCGGTGATATTTCTGACCACGCAGATCTATCTGGTGGCCACCGTCAATATCGATGAAATGAACGAGATCCGGAAGAACAATGTGGGCGTGGCCATCCTGCTCTCCGCCGTGTTGTTGGCCATGACCCTGTTTATCCGCACGCCCGTACAACGATTCATCAGCTCTCTGGTAAACTACGAATCCCTGGAACGGATTCCGGTGGACAACCAGGGTGAAAAACCCCCGCCGGGCAAGGGGGAACTGATCGTTCCGGAAAAAAAGGTGATGCCCCAATAAATACGGGCGGCCGGACCCAAACCAACTTGCCAGGGTGAGAAATGATTGGCGCCGCGAAAAAATGGGTGGGGGGAACGATGCTGCTGGCCGGGGTGTTTTTGCTGGGTCTGGCGGGAGTCCGGGAGATGAACGCGCTGGCCCGCCCTTACCTGTCCTCGGGGCCGCCGGCGTTGAGCAAAACCCGCTATCAAAAAAACAAACATACCCGCCAGGTGATGAAAAGGGTCGACGGGGAATATCGCTTCGACTGGACATTCCGGGACCACAAGGGACGCGATTGGACCTGGAGCTGGGGGTACGATTTCCGCGAGACCAACCGGGACATCGAAAATTTCGGCATTCCAAATTGGATGTTCCAACCCTACCGGGTCTCCCCCGAAGAGGTGCGGAAGCGCAAGCGAACGCTCAGGGAGGGCCTGTTCCGCCTCAAGGGCAACACCTTGTTGCCCGATTACGCCAGGATGATCTCCTTCTACAGCAATTATACGAGACCCATCTACGAGTTGCTGAGGAGGACCGTTCCGGGAGGAAGCCGGTACGAGCGCATCCAAACGCTGATGAAGTTCGTGCAGGACATTCCCTACGGCATCCCCCCGGAAAATGACGGGGAACGGGTCATTTCGGGCATCATTCCGCCGCCCCAGTTGTTCACCGAGGGGTGGGGGGATTGCGATTCCAAGGCGGTGCTCTTTTCCGCCATCATGGCCCACGATCCCGACTACGAGGTGATCTACCTGTTCGTGCCCAAGCACATGTTTTCAGCGGTGCGTGGAGTTCCCCGTCCCTACCAGCAGTTTGTGACCTACCGGGGAAAGAAATACATCATCGCCGAAACCGTGGGGCCCGGCCGGCCGAATTATGGCAGGGCGGGAAACGAGGTCTACCGCCGCTTCCGGGTGGAAAAAATCCGGATTCTGAGGCCGCGGGCCGATCCGCAACGCGGGTTGATTTCCTCCTACCTGAAGTCCGGCCGATCCTTTCAGGGCAAGGGGCCGCAGATCGTTTCCGACCGCCTGCGGGGCAACCGGCTCGATCTGGAAATACAATCCCGGTCTCCGGTGGAACTGATGGCCCAACTCAGCTCGAGGCGGGGCACCTTGAGGAACCAGACCTTTATGCAAAAGCGGGGGAATAATTTTCTGCTGACCGTCCTCTTCGACCGGCCTGGAACTTATCAAGTCATCGTATTTTCCCGCCCCAAGGGGGCCAGCGGCAGATACATCTCCGTGCTGAAATATCCTTTCGAGAACCGGAAATCCTTCCCCCGCACCGCCGGTTTCCCGGAAGCCTATGGCGCCTTCGCGAAGGTGGGCGGTTTCCTGGAATCGCCCATGAGCGGCGTGCTGCGGCGTGGAACCACCGAATCTTTCAGCGTAAAAGTGCCCGGCGCCACCAAGGTCGCGGTGATCATGGGCCGGAAATGGGTGCAGTTGGAACGGCGGGGCGACAAATTTTTCGGCCAGGTCCCGCTCCAGGGGAGGGAGGCCATGGTGGCGGCCAAAATTCCCTCGAACAAATCGAGCTATTCCGTGTTGCTGAAGTACCGGCTGCGCTGAGGGCCGGGGCGCCAGGAATGCATTTGCCCGAGTTTCCGTGGTTGATGCAGGCCGGGGAGGATGCACCGGCCCGATTGGCGGACACCGCTGCCGTACACCGCTGGCGAAACCATGAGCGTTGCGTCGCGGCATATCCCGCCACCGCCCGGCGCCGATTCCAGCGCGATCCGTCCTCCCCGCCCATGCCGAATGATAGCCCCCCCTCCCCCGGTGGAAAAAGCGTTTTCCGCTTTCCTTTCAACATAAAATGTTTTAATAACGAATTGTCCCGCACAGGAGGGGGAAATCCCGCGGTTTCAAGGGGCGGCCAAGCCCGGAACACCGATCAGAAAAGGAGCCACCATGAAACTCCATTGCAGCAAACTGTCCACCACCTCGCGGCCGATCATGATGTTCTGCAAGGATGAAGGCATCGGCCTGGAATGGGTGGATGTGGACATCATGCAAGGCGAACATCATCAGCCGCCGTTCGTGTCCCTCAACCCCAACCGGCAGGTGCCCGTGCTGGAAGACGGCGGTTTCAAGCTCACCGAAAGCTCGGCCATCCTGAAATACATCGCCGACAAGCACAATTCGGCGGCCTATCCCAAGGAGCTGAAGGAGCGGGCCAGGGTCAACGAGATGATGGACTGGTTCAACACGGGATTGTACCGGGAATTCGCTTACCACCTGACCTATTCCCAGGTGTTCGACCATCACAAGCGCCAGCCGGAAGAGGCCAACAAGGTGACGGCCGAATGGGGCCGCGACCAGAGCGCGCACTGGCTGGGCGTGCTGGACAAAAATTTCCTGGGCGGCGGCAATCCCTATCTCTGCGGCAGCCAGAAGACCATCGCCGATTACATGGGCGCGGCCTACATCGCCGTGGGCGACCTGGTGCACAACGACCTGAGCGCCTACGCCAACATCGGCAAATGGATGACCACCATGCGCGGCGCGGCCTCCTGGGGCGAGATCAACGACCAGATCGATGGATTCGCCGAGTCCACCAAGGGCGGTTCCTGGATCGCCATCAAATAAACCGGTTCCATTGGTTGCGCCCCGCCGCGGTTTCCTTCCCGCGCTGCCGCCGCTCCACCCTTCTCCCGCGTCGTGGCGGGGGGTTTGGGGGGATGCGCCCGCTTGCGGAAAATCAATGGCCGTCTTCCCGCCAAAGGAGCATCCATGGCCAAGCTCGACCTCACCCCCGACGAACTATTGACCACCACCCGCTCGGTGCGCAAGCGGCTGGACACCTCCCGCCCGGTGGAAATGTCCGTGATCCGCGAATGCCTGGAAATCGCCATTCAGGCTCCAACCGGGGGGAACGTCCAGGGCTGGCACTTCGTGGTGGTCACCGGCGCGGCCAAGCGAGCCGCCCTGGCGGATATGTTCCGCAAGGCCGTGGACTGGTACCGCGAACAGCCCAGCGGGGCGGGCAACCTCTTTCAGGACGATCCAGAGCGGGGGCCGCAACAGCGCGCGGTGATGGACTCGGTGGAACACCTGGTGGAAATCCTGCACGCCGTGCCGGTGCATCTCATTCCCTGCCTCACCGGGCGGCCCGCGAGCGATGGCCCCCTGCCCGCCTTCACCCGGGGCGGATCGATCTACCCGGCCGTGTGGAGCTTCATGCTCGCCGCCCGCCAGAGGGGCCTCGGCTCGGTGCTGACCACCCTCCATCTGTTGTACGAACGGGAGGCGGCCGACCTGCTGGGAATCCCCTTCGACACCATCAGCCAGGCGGGTCTGGTGCCCGTGGCCTATTACACGGGCGAAACCTTCCGCCCCGCCAGGCGGCAGGCATTGGACACGGTGCTCCATCTGGACGGTTGGGCCTGAGCCTTCCCCCCGGCCTGGGCGCCCTTTCAACCCTCTGGCGGGCCGGCCTTTTCCCAGGGCTTCCGCCGCCAGGCAATACCCTCAATGGGGCAAGCTTTCATTCCGGTTTTCCCATGGCCGCACTCCGCCCCGGGGATTGCCGGGGACTCTACTCTTCCGGTGTCTCGTCCTTCCCATCTTCCAGATCCATTTCCGCCAACAATTCCCGCAACCGGATGTTCTCCTTAATCAGTTCCTCATTCCGGTCGATAATCCGGGAAATGTCTTTTTTGAACAGGGTCACAAATTCCTGAAAATCCGTTTCGCCGATGACCCCCTCCGGGGTTTGGAACATTTCTCCCTCACCCGTTTCCAGCCAGCGCCGTTCCACTTTGAACACAGAGGAAATGGCGATGATCAGGGCCAGGGAAATATTTCCACCCCTCAGTAATTTGCTGACATGCGCGGGTGAAATCCCCAGTTTCTCGGCGAAATTGCTCTGTTTCAGGCCAAGAAAATCCAAAAGAATTCTCAATCGATCGGGAAAATTGTCCACCATATCATTGATTCTGAGAATATTACCTTGACAATATTTACTCAGTTAATTATATTTTCAGCACCATTAACCAAATCTTGCCGCCGACGTAACGAAACCTTATTCAATAACACGGGGTTGGATTTATCGAAAAAGAAAACAGGAATTCCCGGCCGCATTGTTGATGGTTTTGCGGAGCTGGGAAGTTTCTCCGTTTTTCCAAATGGGAAGACCGGCCGGGGGATTCGCCCTCTCCATTCGACCTGCCGGCGAACCATTTTCCCATGTGAGTTCCCAGGGGATGATATTTTTCCGTCTGACTCCAGCATTCCCTCGCGCGGTGTGGAATGAATTGCCTGCTTCATTTCGACTTGCCGGGTGAGCGTGACTTTCGAACCGCCGGACTTTGATTCAGGAATAAATAGGGTTGAAAGGCGAAATCTGAGGAATATTCAGCCGAAATCAATAGCGCAGGGGGATGGGGCCTCAATCACAGCCCATTATATTTATTATAACAATCAGTAATAAAGAAATTTACCTGAAGGCGGGTGGCTGAAAAATTTAAAGACCTTCCGGGGACATTCAAACGATCGGCCTCGCCGCAAGTGGCGAGGGATGGCACTGTACCAATAAGATTCAAAAAGGGGGGCCGGGTTTTATGGCAGGAGGCTGGTTTCCAGGGCGCACAGTCCTGGACAATTGGCAGGGAATCGGGTCTCGGTCATTCGCCCTCTATCCTTGGGAAATTCCACGGTGGCTTTGTCATTTCGCATTGGGTCGACATTGTCAATTCAATGCGAAATGTTGAAATTTTATTCTGTTACTACCTATTAAACGATGAGAACAACCAATGGTTCCAGGAGTTTCCCGTATTCCCGATATTTAAAATCAGGGTAGGTCAAAAGTGTATCCAAAAAGACATAAAAAAATTCATTTTCATGTAAAAATTCATGAAATTCGGAGATGAGAAATTCTAAATGGGACGGGCTAAGAAACTGGATAGCAAGGGGGGGGATGAACGGCCGGCCAAGCCGCGGGGTGAGCGGATTCTGGTGGTGGAGGACGACCCGGAGGTGTTGAAACTGGTTGGGGACCTGCTGGTGGATTCCGGGTATTTGCATCTGGAGGCGAACAACGGTGAAGCGGCTTTGGCGGCGCTGGCCGAGGCCTCCGAACCGGTGGTATTGGTGCTCATCGATATGGTGATGCCGGGCATGAACGGCATGGAACTCTACCGGAAAATAGCCGGCACCCATCCCGATCTCCCGGTGATTTTCACCACCGGCTACGATGCGGAGGTCTTTCGGGGATCAACGCCATCGGAGTGCCCGATCATCCAAAAGCCCTACACGCCCTCCGATCTGCTCAGACTGGTGCGCAAGGTGCTGGGCTAGGCGGATAGCCACGGCATACCCTTCCTCCATCGCCCCTTCGGCGGATGACCACCGTGCCGGCCGCTCCCTCGAATGGTGCGCCACCGCCTCGGCCGCCACCGCCCCGGCCGCCACCGCCTCGGCCGCCACCGCCCCGCCCGCCACCTGCTAGATTTCCCTCAGCAATTCCTCGCGTTTCCTGCGATGTTCCTCGCGGGTGATCACGTTGCGCTCCAGCAGGTCGTCCATGTAGCGCAGTTGAGCTTCCAGGTCTCCCCGGCGCATTCGTTCGCTCTGTTCAGCCGAGGTTTTGCCGGCGGTTTCCTCGAACATCCGCCGCAGTTCCTCTTTGCTCTCGGGCGCCTCCCCGGAAAAATAGACATGCGCCACGCGCCCCAAGGCCCAGGTGGCGCCATAGATGCGCGAAAGGTAGGGCAGGGCCCCCACCAGGGGAACCATGCGCATGATCTGCCGCATCACGAGGCCCCCGCCCAGGGTGCCCACCAACTCCCAAAGCAGCTTGCGGCCCGGGGACTTTACGCCGTTGATGCGGGCGATTGTGCGCACCATGGCCAATTGCACGGGGAGTTCCAGGAAGGGCACCGGCGCGGCCGCGGTGGCCATGGCCGCCATGGCTGAAAGGCTGATCACCTGCTCCACTTTTTCGCGCCGCGCCTCCGGGGAAAGGTCCTCGAATTCCCCCTTCAGCAGGCGGCGCAAGGTGTCCTCGTAATCCCGGAACACCGGCTCGCGCCCCAACCCGCGCAGGCGGTCTCCCGCCCAGCGCCTCAGGCGCCCCAGACCCGAAAGGCCTCCACGATTGCCTCCTCCATCCGCGAACATAGCGCCCTCACCTCCTCAAGGTTCCAGCGGCGGGCGACGGCGGCCAGGTTGTTAAACCGGTCGGGACGCAGCAAATGCTGTCCGTCCGGCTCGTAAAAGGAAAGCCTTTCGTCCAACGCGCCGATGGTGCGGAATCCATTTTCCCAGGCCTTCATGGTCTCATGGGGTGGTGGCGGCGTCCAGTCCGCGCCTTGCTCTCCGCCCTCGCTCCGGACGCGCAGGAAGTGCGCCTGGGAGAGGAATTCATAGCCCAACAGCCCCCCCACGGCATACTTGAGGGGCAGGGCGTCCCGCTCCGGCTCCGATGCCCGCCCCGCACGAATTCCAGCCCGGTTTCCGGCCCGGTTTTCGGCCTTATTTTGCTCCGCCAGCAGGCGTTTCAGCATGTCCCAGGCCTGGCGGGCGATTTCCCGCGGGGGCACCTTCCGCTCCCGCCAGGCCGCGGCGATTTCCTGGATCAAGCGATCCCCCAGGGCGGCCTCTCCGGCGATGGGCCGAATGCGGGTAAAGGCCTGAAAATTCCATACCTCCGCCGCGGAACCCGGGCCGGTGCCCAGAAAGTTGCGATAGGCGGCAAGGCTGGGCACCAGCAGCCCTTTGCCGCCGAACGGCCGCAGGCGGTGGTCCAACTCGTAGAGCCGCCCGAATTGGGTGGGCGCGGTGAGCAGGGCGCCGATTTTCTGGGCCAGCCGGGTGTAAAACTCCGAGTGGGCGCGCCCCTTGGCGGTCTCACCTTCCCCGCCATGGACGAACACCAGGTCCAGGTCCGAACCGAAGCGCATTCCACCGCTGCCCAGCTTGCCCAGGGCCAGCACGGCGAATCCGGAGACCTCGGCCTCGTTCCCGCCGGCCGGCGCCCCCATTCGCTGGCAGGTGAGGCGCCAGGCGAAGCGGGTGCAGGCCCGCACGGTGGCCTCGGCCAGGGCGTCCAGCAGTGGGCGGTGGCTGTCGTCCTGATGCCCACCGGCCGACGCGGGGAGGCTATCGTCACGGCGCCCACCGTCCACGTGCCCACCGTCCACGTGCCCACCGTCCCCGCGCCCACCGTCCACGTGCCCATCGTCCTCATGCCCCAGGTAGCCTGTCAGCACGCGGATCAGGCCCCGCGCCTTGGTGTTCTGAAGCTCCAGGATGAAGCTCTCCTCGTCCGGAGCGCCGTTGGCGATGTCCTCGAAATCGGCGGCGAGGTTGTCCCAACTGTCGTTCAGGGCGAAGAAGGATTCCAGAAACTCGGGGTGCCGGATCAGCAGGGAGGCGTGGCGCCCCCCCTCCCGGAATATTTGGGACACCCAGGGCACGATCGGGGGATGGGTTTCGATCAGGGTGTAAATGGCGTTGCGGTTGCCGATCTGTTCGATGAAATCGAGCCAGCGGGGCAGGGCCGCCTCGGTGCCCCGGAGGTATAGCGGTTCTTGTTCCACCAGCCGGGCGAGTTTGAACACGCAGCGTTCCCCGGCCCGGGTTCGCATCAGGCGCTCGAAGACCGCATCGATCCGCCGCAGGGCCTCCTCCCTGACCTCCGGCCCGGCCAATCCGGCCACCGCCTTGCGCCAGGCTTCCGGCTCGGGATACCGATCGCCTCCCAATCCCGCGAAAAAGCGCCGGAAACGCGCCTCGGTGCGGTTCCGCGCGGCCTCCAGGGCGGCTCGGGCCTCGCTTTCGCGCCGATCGAATCCGGGCAGGAAATCGTGCAGCACGCGGGTCAGCTCCGGGCCGGGTTGGGGAAGGTCGTGAGTCTGTTGCTCGCCCACCATCTGGAGGCGGTTTTCCACCCCTCGCAGGCGCCAGTAGTCCGCTTCGATGGCGCTCCGTTCCTCCGCGTCGAGAATGCCCGCGGCCTCCAGCCGTTCCAGGGCCTGCTGATGGCCGGTGGCTTGCACCTCGGGCCGCTTGCCGCCATGGAGCAATTGCAGGGCCTGCACCAGAAACTCGTTTTCGCGGATGCCCCCGCGTCCCAGCTTGATGTTGCGCTCCAGGGAGGTGGCGTGCACCCGGTTGATGTCGTGTTTGACGATGGCCACGCCCTCCAGCGCGCTGTAGTCCAGATAGCGCCGGTAGACGAAGGGCCGGACGATTTCCTGAATGCGGCCGGCGATGCCCGCGGCGCCGATGACCTGCCGGGCCTTGATCATCGCCATCCGTTCCCATTCGCGGCCCTGACCGGTGTAATAAATCTCCATGGCGGCCACGGTGGGCGCGAGCAGGCCCTCCCTTCCCTGGGGGCGCAGGTCCAGGTCCACCCGGAAGCCGAACCCCTCGGCCATGGGTTCGGAAAGCAGTTTGGACGTCTGCCTGGCCAGCCGCTGGTGGAACTCTCCGCTGGTGGTCTCTCCCGGCGCGCCCCCGCCGCCGGCGGCGCCGGCAGCTTCCTGGGCCATCCGTTCCCAGGCCTCCCACCACCCGGCGTCCGCATCGAGCGCCGCGGGTGGAGGGCGGAGTCCGTTCACCATCCTGCACGGGGTGTGATCGCCTTCCTGGACGAAGATCAGGTCCACGTCGGAGGCATAGTTGAGTTCGCGTCCCCCCAGTTTGCCCATGGCCAGCACGGCGCCTCCGGCCAACACGGTGCCTCCGGCCAGCACGGTGCCTCCGGCCAGCACGGTGCCTCCGGCCGGTTGGCCGGCCTTGCGCAGGGGGAGGCCCAGGCGCATCGCCAGGGCGCCGAAGGCGTGGGTGTAGGCGGTGCGGATCAGCCCATCGGCCAAGTCGGAGATGATGCGGCAGGTGGCCTCGGCATCGGCTGCGCCAAGCAGGAACCGCGCGGTGAGGCGGACATAGTTGTCATATTTCCAACGCCGCATCAACCGCATCTGCTCCGCCTGGGGCAAAAGGGGCGCGGATGCGGGAAGCGGATCGCCGGGCCAGGGCAACAACCCGCCCCCGGAGCGCAAATCCGTCAAAACCCCAACCTCCAGCGCCCGGGGATGCCGCGAGAGGTGCCCCAGCAGGAAGGGGGCGGCGTAGCACAGCCGGGCCAGGGCCACCGGCGCGTCCGCATCGTCGAAGTAGCGCCCAGCGCCCTCCACATCGGAGGCCCGCTCCAGAAAGGAAGCGGCCGCATCGGCCAGCGCCCCGGGATCGGGCAGGGCGGCCAGGGCGGCGTTGAAGACCTCGGCGGCGGCGGCGCTCCAGCCGAAACGGTGCCGCCAGTCTGGCGGAGAGAAGGTCATGGCGGGAAAAAATTCATAATGGAGAGAAGGTAAAGGATTGGGAAAGTGCAAAGTCCAATTTGATACCCCTCTCGAAAATTCGATGATCCAAAACAGGAAAGCCGTAGTGATTTGGAAAACCCTATTGGAATGGGCGTCCCTGCCCGTGCGAAACAAGCCATTTTTGCAGCGGAGCGGGCAGGGACATCCGCGCCACCCTTCAGATTTTTCCAGGCACGCTGAGCAGCAGTTCCTGTTCCGCGATGCCCACCTCGAAGGAGGTGGCGGCCTTGAAATAGTCGCCGTCCAGATGGACATGCACCGGCGTTTGGGAGGTGATGCGGAAGGAGGGATGTTCCTCCAGCACCAACCCCGGCCCCCGCACCGGGAGACGGAACAACAGCCGTCCGATGCCGAAAGGCAGCAGCATCCATCCGTTGACGGCGGTCAACCCCAGTCCCGGCCGGGTCAGGCCGGCGGTGGGATGAATCTTGAGGATGCCGGCGTAGTGTTGTCCCCGCGCCGCCACCACCCACAACCCGCGCCGCTTGCCTTCGGGCGTCTCCACCCACATGGACGGGTGGCGGTGCACGAGGCAGCGAAATCCGGTGAGGATGTATCCCAGGGGGCCCAGGCGGTTTTTCATGTTTTTGGAGATGAGATGGATGGCCAGGCCGTCGAATCCGAACCCCGCCATCAGCAGAAAATGACGGCCGTCCACCTTGCCGGGCCGGAAGGAGAGAGTGTGGGGGCCGGCCAGGGCGCGCGCCGCGGCGGCGGGATCCTTGGGCAGTCCCAGTTCACGGGCCATGGAATTTCCCGAACCGCCGGGGAGGAACACCAGGGGCATGCCGCGCCCCAACAGCCCCCCGGCCGCTTCGTTGAGGGTGCCGTCCCCGCCGAATACCGCCACCCGCTCCACGCCTTCCACGGCGCGGGCGATCTCGGTGGCGTGACCGGGCTGGCGGGTGGGAAGCAGTACCGCTTCAATGCCCAGATTCCGCAAGGCGGCCTGGATGGACTCCAGCTTGGCGGTGTTGAATCCCCCGGCCACCGGATTGTAAATGAGCGCCCATTTGGCCATTGGCGTATCCTTCCTCTTGTTGGCAGGGCTATGATTTTAAGGCCTCCGGCGGCCAGAAGCAATCTTTCAGGGAGCGCCGGGCGCGTCTTCCAGGGAGAGGCGGATGGTGAGCCACCGACCCCCGCGAAAACGCCATTGCATCAGCGCGGCGTAAGCGGCCATGTAGACGAAGGCCCCCAGCCAGGCCCCGACCAGGGGAGGGTCGATGAGCGTGGAGAGCCACCAGGCGCCCGGAAACATCACTCCCAGCGCGCAGGCCGCCAGGGCCAGGGTGGGCAGGACCGTATCCCCGGCGCCCCCCAGCGCGGTGCGGGTGATGAAGCCCAGCCCGTCGATGACCTGGTAGCATGCCATCACCTTGAACATCATCCCGGCCAGCCGGATCACCTCGCCGTCGGTGGTGAAGGCGCCGGCCAGGGTTTCGCCAAAAAACCACAGGGGAATCCCCATCAGCCCCATGTACCCCACGCCCATGGCGACGATCCGGCCCGCGGTGGTCTTGGCGGCGCCGGGCCGCCCGGCCCCGAGGAAGCGCCCGATGTACGAGGAGGCGGCCAGGCCGAAGGCGAAGCCCGGCAGGAAGATGAGGTGGGTCACCTGAATGCCGATGTTGCCGGCGGCCAGCGTGGTTTCTCCCAGCCGGCCCACGATCAGCATGAACACGGTCCAGGTGGTCAGCTCCACGCAATCGCCCAATCCCTGGGGGATGCCCACGCGCAGGATCTCCCGCATTTGCCGCGCCTTCAGCCGCATCGTCAGGCGCAGGTCATAGAGGCGGCGAGCCGGCCCCAGGTAGGTCACCCCCAGGATGCAGGCCGCCCCCATGCCCTGCGCGATGACCGTGGCCAGCGCGCTGCCCCTCACTTCCAGGGCGGGCAGGCCCCAATGACCGAAGATCAGGCCGTAATCCAGCACGATGTTGACCGCCACCACCGCCAGGTTGACCAGCATGGGGAAGCGGGAATTGCCGATGGACTGGTAAAAGGCGGTATAGAGCATCAGCAGCATGCTGAATGAGATGTCCCAGGCGCGGGTTTCCAGATAGACCTGGGCCAATCCAAGCACCTGGGGGCTCAGAATTTCCAGCCGGGCCACCAGCGGCCAGGCCTGGACGTACAGCAGCATCAGGGGCAGCCCCGCCAATACCAGCAGGTGGTAGTGGGCCAGGATCGGTCCGATGGCCTTTGGCCGCCCGGCGCCATGGGCCCGCGCGGTGAAGGCCAACGCGTTGCGCATCACGCCGGTCAGCAAGACCCAGACGATCATGTACACGAACGCCGCCAGCGGCACCGCGGCCAGCGGGGCCGTGCCCAAGGCCCCGATGAACACCATGTCCACCGTCGTATTGATGGCGGTGGTCAACATGCTCAAGGTCAGCGGCAGGGTGAAGCGCAGGATTTCCCACAGGCCCGGCGCCTCCGTGAGGGGAGGAGGGGCCACGGGAGACGGCTCCGTAGACGGCTCCGTGGACTGCTCCGCGGATGGCTCCCCCGGCGCCGCGGCCGGCTCCTCCGGATGCTGCCGCGATGGATCGTCCGGGGAGTCTGGCGCGTCGGAGGAAGAGGCCATGCGGCGATTGGGAGCGGGAAAGAGCGAAAGGGAGTGAAAAGGATCGTTGCGCGTCACCCGATATTAACGGTAATAAGGGGGCAAGACAACGCCGGGCACGGCAGCGTCCCGGTTTGAAAAAATAAATCGGCATCCAACACCCTGCCGCGCCGATGCACTTCCCATGGCGCCGCTGGGAACCAAACCGCGCCGGAAGGGTTTCACCGGCGATAATGAAGCGGGATCATGCGGGGAACCGGCCTTGACGGCAGCTGAACTTGAAAACGGGGAAACACCGCTGGTGGTGGGACTTACCGGAGGCATCGCCTCGGGCAAGACCACCGTCTCGGGCCTGCTGGCCGCGCGGGGGGCTTACATCATCGACGCGGACGGCGTTGGGCACCAGGTTTTGCTCCCGGACGGAGAAGCCTATCCGCAAGTGGTGGCCACCTTCGGCACGGAAATACTGGAGCAGGATGGCACCGTTTCCCGCCCCAAACTGGGCGCCATCGTGTTTTCCGACCCGGAACGGTTGGCCGCCCTCAACGCAATCTCCCATCCCGCCATGGCCGGGAGAATGTCCCTTGAAATCCGGCGGGTGCGCGCCAAACCGCCGGCCGAACGGCCGCCTTTGATCGTGCTGGACGCGGCCATCCTCTTCGAAGCGGGCTGGGACGCCTTGTGCGCCCAGGTGTGGACCGTGGAGGCCCCCCCGGAGGCCACGGTGGAACGGCTGACCGCCGGCGGGCGATTCACCCGCCAAGCGGCCCAGGCGCGGATTGACGCCCAATTGAGCAACGCCGAACGCGCCCAACGGGCCGGCCGGGTCATTCTCAACACCGGCTCCCTCGCCGCGCTGGAGGCCGAGGTGCGGCGCGTCTGGGAGTCCGCCGTGGAAACCACCGGGGAGGCGGGGTGAAGAAGCGGCGTGAAGAGGCGGCGTGAACTCCGGGGGCCACCCGCCGCGCCGCGATGATCTTTCACAGCCCACGCCCCCGATGGCGTTAATGCCTTGCACCCCATGACCCCTCACAGCCCATGACCCCGATACCGCTGCCCGCCGATCTGGACCACATCACCCTCTTTCTGGCCGTGGAGGTGTTCCAGGCCGCCAAGGCCCTGGAGGCCGAAGGACGCTCGGTGATCCACCTGGAGTTCGGGGAGCCGGATTTTCCCACCCCGGAGGCCGTCCTGGAGGCGGGCATCCGGGCCATGCGGGACGGAGCGACCCGGTACACCCACTCCCTCGGCATTCCCGCCCTGCGCGAGACCATCTGCGCTTACCATGGCCGCAAATACGGCGTCTCCCTGCATCCCGACCAGGTGGTGGTCTCCGCCGGCTCCTCGCTGCTGATGGCCATGTTGATGCGGATGCTGCTCTCGCCGGGGGACGAGGTGATCCTGGCCGACCCCACCTATGCCTGCTACGCCAACTACGTCCGGCTGGCCGGGGGCGTTCCGGTGATGGCGCCCATCACCGAGGAGGAGGGCTATCAACTGCATCCGGAAAGGGTGAAAGCGGCCATTACGCCGCGCACGCGGGCGGTGCTGATCTGCTCGCCGGCCAATCCCACCGGAGTGGTGCTGCGTCCCGAGACCCTGCGCGAGCTGGCCGCGCTGGAGGTGCCCGTGATCAGCGACGAGATCTACCACGGCCTCAACTACGCCGGCCGGGACACCAGCATCCTGGAATTCACCGAACGCGCCTTCGTGCTCAACGGATATTCCAAATTCTTCGCCATGACCGGCTGGCGGATGGGTTACATGATTTACCCCCGCGAGCTGATGGGCCAGGTGATGAAGCTGCACCAGAATCTGATGATCTCCGCGCCGGACTTCACGCAACACGCCGCCATCGCCGCCATGACCGAGGCGGTGCCGGTCTGCGAGGAATACGCCCGGGAATACGACCGCCGCCGGCTGTTCATGATCGAGCGGCTGGGCCAAATCGGGCTGCCCCTCAAGTACGAGCCCTCCGGCGCCTTTTACGTCTTCGCCGACGCCCGCCGGTTTGGCCGGGACTCCCTGGCGCTGGCCATGGAGATTCTCGCCGAGACCGGCGTCGCGCTCACGCCCGGCGCGGATTTCGGCCCCGGCGGGGAAGGCCACCTGCGCTTCAGCTACGCCAATTCCATGGAGAACATCGCCGAGGCCATGAACCGGCTGGAGAAGTATTTCGCTGCCAGGGGGTGAGGACGCATCCGGAAAATCCTCAACCCTCCCCGTGCAGGGGAGCTTTCTTTTCATGGGGTGGGTGGGATTGTGCGGATGGGGGTTTCGACGGGGGAAGCCTCCCCCTTCCGGCCTTCGGCCCGGCGCCCGAATCCTCCCCCTTCCGCCCTTCGGGCTCCCTCCCCCTCCACTGGCTGTTAAACAACACCGTGG
>JACZSY010000301.1 GCA_022573975.1 SAR324 cluster bacterium
GGTGAAGCCTCACCCCTTCCAGCCTGCGGCCCGGCGCTCGCAGCCTCACCCTTCCGGCCTTCGGCCTCCCTCCCTCTCCATTTGCATGGAGAGTGGAAAAAAGTAGTATTTACAACGATATAGCGGAGGAAATCACCCCCTTCTCCATACGCTGTTTGAAAACGCCGTGGAGAAGATAACATGGGGGCCGGGGGGTTGAGGCTTCCCCGAATGACCCGAAAACGCCAAAATTACACCGGGAGAAAAGCCCTCAACGACTTTGTGGACGCCCAGTTGCGATTGCCCAGGGCAATCGACCCCCGCCGATTTTTTTGATAGCATGGAGATCTATCCATCGGTAAATATACCCCGTGTGAAACCATTGGCCGGCGCAAATTTTAATGCGATAATTTGACAAGATGAAATCCACTCGGCCAAAAAATAACATCTTCAGCCTTCATTCCGTCACTTCATCGCCCACCAAACTGATGCTGTTGCGGCTGGTGGAGACCCTGCTGGGAGGCGTGCTTTCCCTGCGGGCGATCAACCGTGTCTACGACGACGTGGTGGCCTCTGGCGGGGAGGTGGATATCTTCGCCCGCATCCTGGAACGGCTCAACGTGGAATGGGATTTCCGCGGGGGAAGCCTGGCTTCCATCCCCACCGCGGGCCCGCTGATCGTCACCTCGAACCACCCCTTCGGCCTGCTGGACGCCCTGTTGCTGGGGAACCTGCTCAACCTGGTGCGGCGGGATTTCAAGATCATGGGCAACGTGATCCTGCACAACATCCCCGCAGTGCGGCCCTATGTGATTCCGGTCAACCCCTTCGAGTCCCGGGAGGCGATCGCGCAAAACATCAAGCCATTGCGCGATTGCGTGAAGTGGCTGCAAGGGGGGAACGTGCTGGGAATTTTTCCGGCCGGCGAGGTTTCCAGCCTGAAACTCAAATCCCGTCTGGTGCAGGACCGGGAGTGGAACCCGACCCTTGGCTGGATCGCCCGCAAGACCGGGACGCCGGTGCTGCCGGTGACTTTTCATGGCCGCAACAGCGCGGTGTTTCAATTGGCCGGGATCATCAACCCCCGCTTGCGCACCGCCCTGTTGCCCAGGGAGATGCTGAAAAAACAGAACACCTGCATTTCGATCAGCATCGGCTCTCCGGTGACGCGGAAACAAATCGCCCAATTCGAAGACAACAAGACCCTGACCCGGTTTCTCCGATTCAAGACCGACCTGTTGCGGCTGCGGGAATTGCCGGAAAAAATAAGCCGCCGGTGGCTGCGCGGACAAAAGGTCCCGCTCCAGCAGCCGATGCCGGTGGCGTCGCCGGCCAGCCCGGAAAAAATCCGCCTGGAAGTTCAGGCCATTCCCGAAGATCAACAGCTGATTTCTTCCAAGGGATTCCTCGTGTTTCACGCTTCGGCCCGGCAGATTCCCTTTTTGCTGGAAGAAATCGGCCGCCAACGGGAAATCAGCTTCCGGGAAATCGGGGAAGGCACGGGAAAGGCGACGGATCTGGATCGTTTCGACGCGTATTACCGGCATCTGGTGTGCTGGAACCAGGAAAAAAGAGAAATCGCGGGCGCCTACCGCTTCGGGCTGATGGACCGCATCGTGCGCGATCATGGCCTGCAGGGGCTGTACATCAACACCCTGTTCGACATCAAACCGCAATTGATGGCGGCCATCAATCCGGCCATCGAGATGGGGCGGTCGTTCATCCGGCGGGATTATCAGAAGAACTTCATGCCGTTGATGCTGCTCTGGAAGGGGATCAGCCACTTCATCCTCCGCAATCCCGATTACAAGATCATGATCGGGCCGGTTAGCATCAGCAAGGATTTCCGGAGCCTTTCCAAGCGGGTGATCATCGAATACCTGCTGCAATATCACCGGGAGGACACGCTCTTTCAACTGGTCAAGCCGAAAAATCCTCCCCGGCTGAAAACCAAGGGCGTGGCCGGCCGGAAGAAGGAGGCCCTGGTGCTGCCCAGGGATGTTGGCGATATTTCGGATATCATCTCCGAAATCGAGCCCGAACCGTCCGGCATGCCGATCCTGATCCGGAAATATCTGCGCTTGGGAGGCAAGGTGCTCAGCTTCAACCTGGACCCGGATTTCAGCAACGTGATCGACGGCCTGATCATGGTGGACGTGACCCGGACCGATCCCAGAATGCTGAAGCGTTACATGGGCGCGAAGCCCATGGAGCGGTTTTTGAACTACCACGACGCGCAAAAGTCCCGGCTGGCCTGAAACCTCCCCCCCTGAACGGCTCCCCGCCACCACTGACCCGGTGGATTCGGGATAAATATCCCGCCTGCCGGTTTCCCTGGCCCGATGCCCGGCCTTGCCCGTGGCGGCGCCTGCCGGTTGTGCGTCAGCTGCGTTGAATGGGAAAGGCGGCCACCTTTTCCGGCGCGATCCAGTAGTTCACCCGAACCATGCCGGGAGCGCGGTTGGGGTAGACCTTCACCCCCAGGTACCGTTCGGCCATGCGGTCAATGGTCTTCTCGGCGTCCTCGGTGGTGACTTCCTCCACCCGGCCCCTTATTTCCAGATAGCGGGAAGCGTTGTCCGGGCCGGTGACGCACAACGTCACCCGCCCGTCGCGGCGCATGGCCTTGTCCTTCAGGCGTCCTTGAGCGGAATTGATCACCACCCGGCCATCCACCAGGGCGCACCAGAGGGGATTGACCGGCAGCGAGCCGCCGGCCAGCCGGCAGGCCAGGTAGGCGGTGCATTTTTTATCGAACGAATCCCGGTGCGACTGTGGGATGGCGGCGGAGATGGCCCGATTCTCCAGGGGGGGTGTCATTTGGCGGGTCCGGCCCCGGGTCTTAAATGGCCGCCACCACCATGATCTCGACCAGGAACTCCGGGCGGGCCAATGCGGCCCCCACGGTGGCCCGTGCCGGAGGATTGGCCCGATCCACCCAGGCGTCCCACACCTCGTTCATGGCCTGAAAGTTCCGCATGTCCGAAAGATAGATCACCGCCTGCAACACGGTGGCCTTGGAGGCGCCGCTCTCGCTCAACAACGCGTCGATCTTGTCCAGCACCGATTGGGTCTGGCCCTTGATATCCGCCCCGGCATCGGCCGCGACCTGACCGGCGAGATAGACCGTACCACCGGCGGTGCCACCGGCCATACCACCATGCACCACCGCCTGACTCATGCGGGCGCCGGATTGAATTCGTTTGATTTCCATCGTGCTTTCCTCTCCTTTTGTGGCATTTTTCCGTTTGGGTCCATTCCCCGCCGCTTGGGGCATGGTCGTTCATGCTCAGGGCCGCCCGAGACGTCTTCCCCCATTTTCTCCGCGCATCCGGCGCGGCCCGGGAGAAAAGCGTCACCGCCCCGCCGGGCGCCCTCAGAGATTGTCCCGCAAAAAAGCCAGGGAACGCTCCCAGGCCTCCTTCGAGGCCACGGCGTGATGGACTTCGGGCCGTTGCTCGTTGAAAAATCCGTGCTGGGCGTCATAGCGGTGGAGCGTATACTGGATCCCGCCCGAGGTCAGCTTGCCTTCCAGGCCATTGACGGCATCGGGCGTACACCAGTCGTCCTCATTGGCGAAATGGCCCAGGAAGGGCACCCGGATCTCCGCGGGGTCCGCCGCCTCGGCGGGGGGAATGCCATAAAAGCAAACCGCCGCGTCCAGCTCGGGAATCTTCACCCCCGCGATGATGGTGATGGCGCCTCCCATGCAGAATCCCAACACCGCGGCCTTTCCGCCGCCGGCCTTGAGGTGCTGGACGGCCCCCCTCACGTCCTCTCCGGTAGCCCCGGCCCAGTCCAGGCCCGTCATCATATGGTTGGCCTCGTCCGGACTCTGGGTGACCCGCCCCCGGTAGAGGTCCGGCACCAGGGCGCGGTATCCCTCCCCGGCCAGCCGGTCGGCCACGCCCTTGATCTGGCCGTTGAGCCCCCACCACTCCTGAATCACCACCACGCCGGGCGCGTCACCGCCACCGGAAACACCGCCACCGGAAACACCGCCCGCGGGAGTGGCCAAATAGCCCGGCACCTGCTGGCCGGAGGGACTGTTGAATTGAATGTTCTCTCCCATGACATGCTCCTTTTTCCAAAAACCGGATCGAGGTTTGCACCCGCCCTTGGGGGGCGGCCGCTTCCGCGGCGGGTGGATTTCGCGGCCTGTTTGGCGGCCATTTTTACCGTGGCCCGGCCCACCGGCGGAGGTCTCATTGACGAGGTCTCATTGATAAAGCCTCATTGAAATTGGATGGCCCCCCCTTCCTTATCGTACTTGGCCGATGAAGGTCAAAGCGCAGGGCTCCATCCCCTGGCGCCCTTCAGGGAGACCCCGGGGGCGCCTCATAAAACCCCGGCCCCCTCGACCATGCGGAGAGTGTGATTAATCGTCGTATTAACAATGGCATAGCGAAACATGAAACCCTCTCCACGGGCTTTTCAACCACACCGGGAGAGATAACATGGGGGCCGTTCCTCCTGGTACAGTGCATTGAAGCTCAACCAAAGCTATGCACATACCAAGGAGAAACGGACATGAAAAAGATAAGCCAAGAAGGATTGATCAACAAGCTTAAACTTCTGGTCAACGAAT
>JACZSY010000080.1 GCA_022573975.1 SAR324 cluster bacterium
TTCCTGAAGTTGCGCATGTGTGAATTGACCCGGGCCGAGCCGCCGCGCCGGGTGCGGTTTCACGGCCGCGGGCGGGGGGAGCGCGGGTTGCGCCGGGGGTGGTGTGATCGCGGCCGGTAGCGGTGCGACGGCAGCTGGCGGTTGTGCGGCCGCGGCTGGTGGTGGCGCGGGTTGCGCCGGGAGTGGTGTCACTTTGACCGCCCCCGGAGGCGGGGGCCGCACGGCCGCGGAAGGCGGCCGCTGGCCCCGGTTCCGCGCCACGTGACGCCGCTGGAGTTGCTGAAACTGAATGCGGTGTTGGTTTTGCTGCCGCCTCCAGTGCAGAGTATGCCGGCTGCGGTCAGCCGCTGTGAAATTCCCGCCCTTGGACCGCCGTTCCATTTGCTGGCTGGAGCGGAGCACCCTGTTGCGCTGGGCGTGCTGTTGCCGCATGCGCTGCTGCCCCTGCCTTTGCGCCGCCGTGTAGGGCGCGCGGCGATTCTGGGCATTGCGCAGATGGTTTTCCCTCAGGTTGATGAACTGGCGTTGGAGATTTTAATTTAGTTGACGCACCATATTCGCGTGCCGGTTTTGGTCGGCCTGGGTTAACTGGGCGCCTTTGGAGCGCATTTCCGCGGCAATCCTGCCCTTTAGGTTGGCCCTCTGCCGGGTATGGTTCTGCCGCATTTGCCGTTGCTGCTGGTATTCAGCGGGCGTAAATGGATGCCGGCTACTGGCCTGCCCTTGTGCGTGAAACACTTGCCCCTGCAGGACGAACAACAACGCCAGGGCGAAAAGGGAAGAAATGAGCCGTATGGATGGCGGGGAACCCGTTGTGCGCATGACCGTTTCCATTGAAAATTCCGAAATCTGTCCCATCGATGAAAGAAAAGTGGGAATCGAAATGAAAGAAAAAGAAAATCTTTATCCCATACACTCCAGTGAAATTTCAAATTTTGGAATGGGAAAAATCATGGGGGAATCAAGTCGGATTTCAGCATATTTCCGATACTCTCCCATAGAACAGAAGGTATCGGGCCGTCAGCCAATGGGTGAAATTTCAGACGGCCTGTGTGTTGATACCTCGCCGCTCGCGGCGAGGTCGTTCATTTCAATTCGGGCTTTTGGCGGGAATTCTACCACGCCTTAAATGCAGGCAAAAATAACAGCGCTCAAAAACCTGAAGGGTATGATGGCGGCCGGAACGGGTTGGTTCAATGGAGGCGTTCGGCCGCTCCCGAATTCCGTTTGGACAGGTCTTTCCGGAGCGGCGCCCATGTGCGGTGCTTTCAACGGAACCCACACCCCCCCTGATTTGGGCCACCCGTTCACGGTGTGGGTTTTTGGTGTGTTTGCGTGCTCGTCCCCGGCTAATATGGGAAGAACGGGAAGCGGCGGCGATGTGAAGGCATCGCGAGCCATGAACGGGCTGCCGGGCGGGAAGGCGGGAAGGACAGCCCTCCCCCGGTTCCTTGCTCCATGGTTTGGGAGGAGCCTTGTGTGTTTGGAGAAGGAGAGACCGCCATGTCCGAAACCCTTTGGAGCGCCCTGATGGTTGCCACCGCTGGGGGGTGGGTGCTGATCGGCGCGGCGCTGTGGCGCACCCGGCGGGTGATGATCGTGCTTCCCGAGACATGGCCCGGGCCGGGGGCCGATTTGCCGCGCCCGAAAGTCTCGGTGTTGGTGCCGGCCCGCGATGAAGCGGAAAACATCGAGCGCACCATCCGCTCTCTGGCGGCCCAGGACTACCCCGCCATGGAGATCGTCGCGGTGGATGACCGCTCGGTGGATGGCACGGGGGATATTCTGCTGCGGCTGGCCGCCGAGTTGCCGGCCCTCCGGGTGATCGCCGTGGAAACCCTGCCCGCGGGATGGCTGGGGAAAAATCATGCCAACTGGCTGGCCGTGCGGGAAGCCTCCGGGGAGATTTTTTTGTTCACCGATGGAGACGTGGTCTTCGCGCCGGGGGCGCTGACGGCCGCCGTGGATTGCATGGAGCGAAGAGGCCTCGGCCACCTGGCCGGCATGCCCAACATCATCCGCACGGGGATGATGGAACGGGCCTTCCAAACCGCGTTCGCCCTGTTGTTTTGCCTTCGCTTCCGGATTTGGGAGTTGTCCCGCCCGGGAAGCGCGGGGTATATCGGGATCGGGGCCTTCAACATGGTGCGAAAAGAAGACTACCTCCGGGCGGGAGGACACCGCCGGTTGGCCATGGAGGTGGTGGATGACGTCAAACTGGGCTTGATCCTCCGCCGTAGCGGAGCGGTGCAGGCCTGCGCCGATGCGAGGGCGCTGGTTTCCCTGCTGTGGTACCCCGGTTTCCGGGCCTCCCTGCGCGGTTTGATGAAAAACATGTTCGCCGGGGTGGAATGGAACTGGCCGTTCCTGGTGTTGGGCAACGCGGCCTGGATGGTGATGATATGGGGGCCCTGGATCGCCTTGATGCGAATGCCCGGCCCGGCGGGGCCGGGCATTTCTCCCTGGCTTCCCCTGGCCAACATTATCCTGGCCGCCGGGCTTCATGGCGCAGTGTCCATCGCCACCATGTCCACCGCCGCCATGTCCACCGCCAGGAAACCTGGCCGGGGGTGGGACGCCCTGGCCTATCCCCTGATGCATACGGCGATCGCCGGGGCTTCACTGGTTAGCGCGGCCATGGCCACCATTCGCCGGGGCATCGTCTGGCGGGACACCTTTTATCCCCTGGCGGAGCTCCGCCGCGGATGCGTCCGGGCCTCCGGCATTCCCCGCTCCGGCGCCCCGGGATGGGGGGGCAACGGGAGCCTGCGAAAGGAACGCTAATGGGAAGCGGCGCGGAAATCGAACGGGCGGCCATCTTCGACGGGAGCGGACAATTCCGCTACAGCCTGCTCAGGCGCTGGAGTGGCGGGACGGGCCGCGTGGCCATGATCCTGCTCAATCCCAGCACGGCCGGCGCCACCCGGGACGATCCGACGCTACGGCGCTGCATCGGGTTCGCCCAGCGGTGGGGGTTCGCCTCCCTCGAGGTGGTCAATCTGTTCGCCTATCGGGCCACCCGCCCCCAGCAATTGCGGCGGGCCGCCGACCCGGTGGGGCCGGAAAACGACGGCCACCTGGTGCGCGCGGCGCGAAACGCCGGGGCGGTGGTGGCCGCCTGGGGCGTCCATGGCGTATTGGCCGGGCGCAATGAAACCGTGCTGGGGATGCTGGCCGAACTCGGCCTTTCGCTGTCATGCCTTGGAATGACAAAAACCGGCCATCCCAGGCATACCCTTTACCTGCCCGGCAGTACGCCCTTGATCCCTTTCCCGCCGGAGGCCCCCGGCCCATGAGGCGCGAAGCAATCGAAACGCGCGCCCTGACCGCCCTCCACCCATCCCGGACTTGTCTGGAACCTTCCAGCAACCGATGGCACCAGCGTCGGCCCGGCAGGGATTTCAGGTGGGTGTTTCGCGATAGGCCAGCCGGATTTTGAAGGGTTCATCCTCCAGGGTTCCGTTGATCACCAGTTCGCTCTGACCGCCGGCGGGTTGGGCCGGCTGGTCCACCCTTTGCGGAACTTCCATGTTGAAGGGACCGGGCGGATGGAGGATGGTCATCATCCTGCCACCGATCAAATTGGTGAATTCCTCCAACGCGTCGTCAATGGTGCCTTCGAACAATTCATCCTCGTCCCGGATGCCGAGCAGGTTCCGGGCGACCAGGGCGGCCGTCCCTTCGGAAAGGAAGATGTTCATGGTGCCGGTGATGACCCCGGACATTTCCACCTGGGTGATGAAAAAGAAATCCTTGGCGCCTCCAAATGCGGATTCGTTTTCCTCGAAAAACAGAAACACCATTTTGTCGAGCACTTCATCGATCGCTTTGAGAAGGGAATCCCGGACATCCATGGGGCGCTCCATGGTAATGGCTGAGCAGTAAAGGCTGAGCAGTAAAGGCTGAGCAGTAAAGGCCTGAATGGTGATGGCCCGATCCGATGCGGAGTCTCCCGGTCACCAAACGGGGAACGCGTTGTCTGCAGGCGAGCCGGGGGCCTGATCCCCATCGCGCTCCAAGATGATCATTGGGGGCGGGCGGCTTTTTTTCACCCGGCACATTTCGATCCGGGGAGATTCCGGGGGTTCATCCCGCAACCCGGCCCCGCGCCGGATTCGAAACACCGGGTCAGGCCTCGCCGACCACCTGGCTCATCAGGGCGCCCAACTCCTGGGGCGTGAAGGGCTTGCAGATAAATCCCACCGCGCCCCAATCCATGCATTCCTGCTGCGTCTCCGCATCGGAGGAGGCGGAGACGATGACGATCGGGACGGCGCCAAATCCTTCTTCCCGCAATTTTTTGAGCATTTCCAGCCCGCCCATTTCCGGCATGTGCAGGTCCAGGAAGGCGATGTCCAGGTTTTCCTGGTTCTCCGCAAGCATTTTGTATCCCTCCAGGCCATTTTCGGCCTCCATGAAAAGCTCCACCTTGTAATGGCACATCTGGATGGACTTTCTCAGGATGGAGCGCATCACCCTCGAATCGTCGATCAGACCTATATTCCTGCTCATGACCCGCCACCCCGCGATGGATTATAATTTGTAGGTTCTGCCATCTTTTTTCAACTTAATCTTCCCGGAGGCGATTTCCAGGCTGACAGTACGGTTGGCTCCGCCCCCCACATCTTCATGGGTGACGGAAATGCTGTGTTGCCAGAGCACCTTCTTGGTGGCGCGGGCGTTTTTGATGCCAATTTTGAACAGCTCGGGTTCATCGAGCAGGCTGGCGCCGCCAAACATTCCGAACAAAAGATGATCCCGTTCGGCGCCGTGGGCATAGAGTTGTTGCAGCAGCAGCGGGATGGCCGTATCGGCGAACATGTGAGGATTTTCCTGGGTGCTCATGGTGTGAACCTTGGAATCGGGGAGCTGAAAATGAAGCAGCGCGCCAACTTTCACCACCGGATCGTATCCCGCCAACCCGATACAGGATCCCAGGGAATGGGTCACCAGCACGGCGTCAGGATCCTTGCTGATTTTCATATCTGAAATATAAACGAATATTTGCTTGAGATTGTTCATCTTGGCAATAATTTAATCCGAGCCCGCTTTTCGAGTATGAGGCGTGTTGGTAATAAAACGAAATTAATCGCGCATTGTTTTATTTTGAACCGGGACCATCCCCCCCCACTCTCCGGCAATCTGGAAATCGAAATGGAGATTTTTTGCAGGAAAACCATCCCACCTTCCCTACGAGGCGCGGGCGGGAAATGTCAACTCTATTTTCGCGGCCCGGTGCGCGGTCCCTACATTTTCATGACTGGAGCGGGCCTTTTCCGAGGGTCATGGCGGGTGGGGAGAATTAAAAGGCGATGTTCCCCGGCGTGCGGGGAAAAGGCAGCACGTCGCGAATATTGCTCAATCCGGTGACATACATCATCAATCGTTCGAATCCCATCCCGAATCCCGCATGGGGAGCCGAACCGAACCGCCTCAGGTCCAGGTACCACCAGTATTCTTCAATGGGCAGCCCCCGCTCCTCGATGTTTGCGGTGAGGTAGTCCAGCCGTTCCTCGCGTTGGCTGCCCCCGATGATCTCGCCGATGCCCGGCACCAGCATGTCCATGGCGGCCACGGTGCGTCCATCGTCGTTCTGGCGCATGTAAAAGGCCTTGATTTCCTTGGGATAATCCACCACGAACAGGGGCCGCCCGATTTTTTTCTCGGTCAGGTAGCGTTCGTGTTCCGATTGCAGATCCTTGCCCCAGCCCACCGGAAATTCAAACGATTCCCCCGACTTTTCCAGTATCTCAACCGCCTCGGTGTAGGTGATCACCTCGAAGGCCGATTCCATCACGTGATCCAGTTTTTTCAGCAGCCCTTTTTCGATCCGCTGGTCGAAAAATTCCAGGTCTTCGGGACATTCCTCCCGCACCATGGCCAGCACCGACTTGATGAATTCCTCCCCGATGCGGATGTTTTCCTGCAAATCGGCGAATGCCATCTCCGGCTCGCACATCAAAAACTCGGCGGCGTGGCGCGAGGTGTTGCTGTTTTCGGCCCGGAAGGTGGGGCCGAAGGTGTACACGTCGTGGAAGACATGGGCGTAAATTTCGGCCTCCAACTGGCCCGAGACGGTCAGGAAAGCCTTGCGCCCGAAAAAATCCTGGCTCCAATCCACCGGTTTTCCACCCTCCGCGCCGGATAGGTCCAGGTTGGTCACCTGAAACATTTCCCCCGCCCCTTCCGCATCGCTGGCCGTGATCATCGGCGCCGGAAGGTAGAGGAACCCCTTGGACTGGAAATGACGGTGAATGGCCATGAAGAGGGCGTTGCGCACCCGCGCCACGGCCCCGAAGGTGTTGGAGCGCGGGCGCAGATGGGCGATGGTGCGCAGGTATTCGAACCCGTGCCGTTTTTTCTGCAAGGGAAAATCCGGGGTGGATTCTCCCACCACCGTGACCTCAACCGCGTGGAGTTCCCACTGCTGGCCCTTGGCGGGGGATTCCACCAGCCGCCCCCTCACCGCCAGGCTGGCCCCGGTGGATGCGCCTTCGGGGAGGGCCAACTCCGGCTTGGAGGGGTCGAACACCACTTGCAGGTTGGCCAGGCAAGAGCCGTCATTGAGCTCGACGAAGGTCACTTGCTTGCCGTCCCGGCGGGTGCGCACCCATCCTTCCACCAGCACCTTCTCCAGGGGAGCGGTGGCGCGCAGCAGATTGAAGACGGTGGTTCTGGCGGGCGGGGGATCAGCCATGGAATTCCTCGGGCGTCATCATCGATTGCAGCGTCCGCAGGGCCTTCCCCTCCCCGTCGTCGCGGTAAAAATACAAAAAAGCGCGGCAGTGGGCGGCCTCGGCGCCCTTGGCGTTGACCCTGCGCGGCACCATGTGCAGCAGCGCCTCTTGGGGGACATACCCCACCTGGCCCTCCAGGTCCGCGCCGTTGAGGCACTCCATGATCAACACCGGCGGGTCGTGGCCCAGCAGGGCCTGGTGGACGTCCCCGCTCATGCGGTGCGGGTCGGAACCGGTCTGCCGCTCGACGGAGTTTGAATCGAGCGCCACCAGGGACAGGCCGGACTCCAGGATCACCCCCGCGGCGTCCTCGGTGAGCCACGGAACATGGTAATACCCATCCGCGTCGTGAACGAAAGGGCGGCCGGAATATTGCAGCATCACTTGGGCGAATCCGGTCAACAACACCAGCGCTTCGTATCGCTCCAATTCATCGGCCGGCGGCAGCACCTCCGCGCTCACCGCCTCGCAGTAATCCACGCCGTCCCGCCGGTAGGCCCCGGGCAGCTTCGGATCGCCGCCCAGGGAGACGACCCTGGCCAGGCAGGGACGGTCGGCCACCCAATCCCCCCGGTTCAGCACGCCCTCCAGGTCCGCCCCGTCCCCGTCGAAATGAAAGGGCAGGTCCAGGTGGGTGGTGTTGTGGGCGGTGAGGGGCCGGAACTCCCCGGGCGATTTTTCCCCGAATTCCCCGCGCATGTACAAGGCCTTGGTCTCCCGCCGGGGAATCATCGCCCGGGTGCGCACCCCCGGCGCGGGGGGATAACTGAAATACCCGGGAAGACTGAGATCGAATCGAATGAGCGGGCCGGCCATGATGAAGCCTTACGGGGTTATTCAGGGTGAGAAACCGGGGTAAAATGGTATCTGGGGGCTGGTGGATGAAATCCATGGACCATCCCCGCCATTTCAGTCCCTGGCATCGCAAAAAGGCGACAGGTGAACCGTGCTTCATTTATCACAAACCGAAACGGTTGGAAAAGAGCGGGCCGCGGGAGTCCGGCGGGCCGGAGGAAATATCGTTTCCCGGGGGGGGGAATTCCGGAGTTGGCGGCCCTGTCCATCCCCTGCTTCGCCGAGCGCCGCTTCGGTAGCCTTTCGGTGGCGTGACGGACGAGGAAATGCTGATGGCCCTGCCGCCGGCCTACCTGCCCAAGGCCATCGAGGGCATGCGCGCCCTCAACAAGAACGGCTTCCGCTACCCCTTCCCCACCTGGGGCATCCAGGCCAGCCCGGTGGAAAGTTTCCGCGCCAGTTATCCGGAGCGGAAGTTTTGAGGGGGCCGGTTTCTCTCCCTAAACCGGCGTATCGCCCTTCAAGGTGATGCGGTGCATCACGCGCTTGTGGCCGTGGTAGTCGTTGATGGGGTTGTGCTGGGCCGCCCGGTTGTCCCAGAAGGTCAGGGTGCCCGGCTCCCAGCCGAGGCGGCAGGTGAACTCGGGCCGGGTCTGGTGGCGGAAGAGGTAGTCCAGCAGGGGCGCGCTTTCTTCCTCGCTCATGTCCTTGAAGCGCACGGTGTGGGCGAAGTTGACGAACAGGGCCTTGCGCCCGGTTTCGGGATGGGTGCGCACGGCGGGGTGCTCGCGGACCATTTCCTCCGCCGCGCCGGCTCCACCATCGGCTCCACCATCGGCTCCACCATCGGCTCCACCATCGGCTCCACCATCGGCTCCACCATCGGCTCCACCATCGGCTCCACCATCGGCTCCGCCATCAGCCCCACGGCCAACCCCACTGTCGGCGACGCGGTCCACGCGGGTGTGTGCCGCGGCGGCCTTGGTGGAGATGTTGACGCCCACCAACCCCTCCAGCATGCGCTTCATGCCGGCGGAAAGGGCCTCATAGGCCAGGTACTGGTTGGCGAAAAGGGTGTCTCCTCCTATGGGCGGAAGCTCCCGCGCCAGCAGCAGGGTGCCCATGGGGGGGCGCGGCAGATAGGTGGTGTCCGAATGCCAGAGGCCACCGAAATTGATCCGCTCGTGCTCCAGCTTGGACACCTCGATGATCTTGGGAAATCCTTCGATGCCTTTGACCAGCGGGTATTCCACCGGTTCCCCGAAACACTCCGCGACCTTCATGAATTGCCCGGGGGTCAGCTGCTGATCCCGGATGCACAGCACCAGGTGCTCCAGCAGGGCCTGGCGGATGGCGGCCACGGTGCCGGCATCCATTTCGCCGGAGAGGTCGAGACCACGGATTTCCGCGCCGATGGACCCGGAGAGGGGCCTCGCCGCCAGCTTGGATTGGGCCATGGTTCACCGTTGGGGGAACTGCCGCGGAAAGTTCGCGGAGGGTTGGGCCGGCCGCCGTTCCGGCCTTGGGCTGGTGGCGGGGGGCTGTGTCATTCCCCCGATTTGGGTGTCAGCCGGGGGTCCAGGAAAAAAGTCCAATGCTCCTCGGAGACGATGATCGTTTTGGCGCCTTGATCACGATTCTTGAGCACCTGTTCCACTTTCCACCCGTGCGTGCTGTGGGACCAATGGGGGCTGCCCAGCGCTCCGATGACCAGGTAGTCGGTTTCCATTTCAGGCCGCCGATGGTTCTTCCCCCCCTTGCCCAGGATGATCTCCTTGCATTTCTCCTTCGCCCCCATGATGAATTTTCCGGTCAGGCAGAACGATTTGCCCTCGAACACCACGTCCGGCAGGGGATCGTCCACCGGCAGGCGGGTGGCGAAAGGTTCCGCATCCGTCCCTCCCGGAACGCCGCCGGTAAATTTGGCCAGCAATTGCTGCAAGTCCAACTGTTCCTGCTCGTCCACCACGCCGTCCAGGAATATCTGGTTGACCCGCTCGTTCAATACATTGGCCGGCCAGACGTTGGCCACGTCCGCGTTGGTTTCCAGCCAGGATTTGAGAAAGATGGCCTCGTTGGGGTCCACCCTGCCATCGGCGATGATTCCCTTGCACAATCCAATCAGCTCGTTGATGCCGCGCTCCAGCAAAAGGGTCGTATTGCCGGCTTGAGCCTCCTCCCTGGAGGGAAGCACCGACCCCGGGAAGGTGAGCAGCACCTTTTCCACCGGTGACCAGTCGTCATCGCCGTGCCTGGTGACCCAGAAGTTCGCCATCTGGCCGGCTTTTTTCACCACCCAGGTAAATTCGTGCGGACCGGTCACGTTCCCCAGCACGTCCTTTACGTACCACTCGCCCATTCCTCACCTCGAATTCCGCCGATGCACGGCGCATTCACCCCGCCAGCCGTGTTGAAAAAATTAACCATATCATTTTTGACGAAGCAAATGGGTGGAGGGTTTCAAGAGGGGGATGGCCCGTTTGGAAACCATCTCCCGGCGGCAATCCAGGCCCGCGACGATCACAAGAGGCACCAAGAGGCGCCGCTCAAGGGCGCCCTACCCGAAAAGAGGGCTGCCGCGGAGAAATTGAGATGGTCTGGAATCCAGGGGCGCGCGGGGCGCGATCGGGAGAGAGCGGTTCAATCCACCGACGATTGCAGGCGGGCCAGTTCATCCTCCACCACCGAGAGGTCGAGTTTTTTGAACAGCGCGGCGGGTTTTTCCATGGCCTGCCCCGGGGGCAGTTGGGAGGGCGTCCAGCTTCCCACGACGCCGGTGTAGGTGCCGGTGAGGGTCAGGTGAGTGGTTTTTTCGGTGGCGCCGTCCGCGGAAGCGCCGTCTCCGGCGTTGTCTTCTGTGCCGTCTTCTGTGCCGTCTTCTGTGCCGTCTTCTGTGCCGTTTTCTGTGACCATTTCCATCCGCAACTCTCCTGACAGCACGCCGGAATAGCCCAGCAGCCGATGGAGGCGCTGGGCGGAAAATGGCAGGAAGGGACAGAGCAGCACTTTCAGGTTGTCGATGGCGCGCAGGGCGGTGTAGAGCACAGTGCCGGCGCGCTCCATATCGTCCTTCACCAGTTGCCAGGGGGCTTGGTCGTTGAGGTAGCGGTTCACCTCGTCGGCGAGGTGGAAGGCCTCGCCGAGGGCGGCCTTGAAGGTGCACTTCTCAATCAAGTCTCCCACCGAGGAAAATCCCTTTTCCACCGTTTCCTGAAGGCGCCGGTCCACTGCTTCCAGCGCGCCCGGTTCGGGCACCTTGCCGAAGTGCTTGTGGGCCATGGACGCCACCCGGTTGACCAGATTCCCCCAGGTGGCCACCAACTCGTCATTGTTGCGGCGCACGAACTCGGCCCAGGTGAAGTCGGTGTCCTGGGCTTCCGGTCCGGCGATGGCCAGGTAGTAGCGCAGGGCGTCGGGGTCGTAGCGATCCAGGAAGTCCTTCACGTAGATCACCACGCCCCGGCTGGAGGAGAACTTGCGCCCCTCCATGGTGAGGAACTCCGAGGAGACGATGTTGTTGGGGATGTTGAGCGGTTCGCCTTCCCCTCCGCCGAGGGTTCCGGAAAGTCCCGCGCCATATCCGATCAGCATGGAGGGCCAGATCACCGAGTGAAAGACGATGTTGTCCTTGCCCATGAAATAATAATGCTCGGCCTTGGGGTCTTGCCACCAATCCCGCCAGGCCTCGGGTTGTCCCGTGTTGGCGGCCCATTCCACCGATGCCGAGAGGTATCCGATCACCGCATCGAACCAGACGTAGATGCGTTTGTCCGTGCGGTTTTCATAATCGGGCAGCGGGATGGGGATGCCCCATTGCATGTCCCGCGTAATGGGCCGCGGGTGCAGGTCTTCCAGCAGGTTGATGGAAAATGCGCGCACGTTGGCCCGCCAGTGGGATTGATCTTCGAGCCACCGCCGCAAGGGGTCCACGAATGCGGTCAGGTCCAGGAAGAAATGCTCCGACTCCCTGAACACCGGCGGCTCCCCATCGATTTTGGAGCGGGGATCGATCAAATCGATCGGGTCCAACTGCTTGCCGCAGTTGTCGCATTGATCGCCCCGGGCCTCTGCGAATTCGCAATGGGGGCAGGTGCCTTCGATATAGCGATCCGGCAGGGTGTTGCCGGTCTTCGCGCTGAATGCGCCCATCATCGGTTTTTTGAAGATGTAGCCTTTCACGAACAGCGTCTTGAACAGATCCTGGACGATCTCGTAATGGTTTTTGGTGGTGGTGCGGGTGAACAGGTCGTAACTCAACCCCAGCTTGTAGAGGTCTTCCACGATGACCCGGTTGTAACGATCCACCAGTTCCATGGGTTCCACGCCCTCGCTGTCGGCCTGCACGGTGATGGGAGTGCCGTGTTCGTCCGTTCCGCTCACCATCAGCACCTTGTTGCCGGCCAACCTGTGATAACGGGCGAAAATGTCCGAGGGAACGCCGAACCCGGCCACATGGCCGATGTGCCGGGGGCCGTTGGCATAAGGCCAGGCCACGTTGACGAGTACGGTTTTTGGCATGAAGGTCGAATCCAGCGGTTGGGGGAACAGGGATTGGGAATCGATGGTTGGGGAATCGGGCTTCTCCGGGGGAAAAATCTTTCCGGCCCGGTCACGGAGGGTGGCAGGAATCTCCGCCGGCAGCCCGCCTTCCCCCCGATGGGGTCAAGCTAAGGATGTGACAGAAAATTCCGGCCGGGTCAAAAGAAAATCCAGCCAAAACCCCGGCGGAGGATCGCGGCGGGTGGCGGACCGCCGGGAGAAAGGACGACCCCGCGGCGGTGAGATCGTCAATGAGCGGGGCCTCTCCAATCCACCTTGTTTTTCCCCGCGAGCGGCGGGGAATGGACTCGCCAAAAATATTTCCGGAAAAAATCATTCCGCCAGGAAATCGTGCAGGCTGCTGGCCGTGTCCTGAACGTGAAACGGCTCGATCTTGAGCGCCGTGGCCCCTTTCCTGATCCAGAGCCTCACCCGCGCGGCCGTCGATCCGTCGGGAAGGGAGAGGTTGGCCGCCTCCTCGGCATAGAGCACATCGGTGGTGCGGAATTCATAGAAAAAAGAATGCTGGCTGCCCGGATCGTTGAGCAGCAGGATGCGGTCCTGGCTGTTGCTGGTGCGGGGGGAGCCGGTAAACATCACTGCGCTGTTGCGCAGTTTTTCGTAACTGCCCCGGAAGGGTTCGATCTGGTACTGGGCAATGAGGGCTTCGCTTTCCATTTGCGATGGTTCCAGGCTGGATTTCAGGGCAATGCCCATGGGCCTCCATGAAGTTTGGCGACCGTTGTTGAAATTATATCCCCCACTCCGGGGCGTGGCAATCCCCAGGGAGTGAGGTCTCGGGGAAATCGCAATGTCGTCGAGGGCTTCCTGCAAGGCGTATTCAAAGCGGTTTCGGGTGTTTCGGGGAAGCCTCAACCCTCCCGCCCCCCTCCATTCCATGGAGAAGGGGGCGGCTGGTTTATCTGTATCATTGGTAAATACAACGCATTTTCCCTCTCCAGCGAGCCTGTGCTGAGCTTGCCGAAGGGATGGAGAGGGATGGAGGCCGCAGGCCGGGAGTTGAGGCTTCACTTCGCATTGCCTTATCGGCCGGCCTGGCGATTGCCCTGCGCGGCCACCCTCCGATTGTCCTGGGGCCGGGGGGCATGTTATGCATGGCTGTAATAAATCGCGCCGAGTGGAAATCGCGCCGGGCGGAAATCGAGCCGGACGGCCCTGATCGCCGCTTCCGCCGGGAGCACGCCCGGCGATGGCCATCGCCGATGGCGCCATGACCACCAACGCTCAACATTCGCAAGGGGATGAAGATGCACGATCTGGTAATTCGCGGAGGAACGATTGTGGATGGCAATGGTGGCGCACCCTATCGGGGGGATGTGGCCATCGACGGTGATCGCATCACCGCGCTGGGGGAGGCGCCGGGGAAGGGACGGCAGGAAATCGACGCGGACGGTCTTGCCGTCGCCCCGGGCTTTATCGACATCCACACCCATTACGACGCCCAGTACACCTGGGACCCCTACGCCACCTCCAGCATCTGGCACGGCATCACCACCACGGTGATCGGCAACTGCGGTTTCGCCATCGCCCCGTGCAAGCCCGAACACAGGAAGCGGGTGATGGCCACCCTGGTGCAGGTGGAGGGGATGTCCCTCAAGGCCATGGAGGAGGGGATCGAATGGGGGTTTGAGACCTTCCCCCAGTACCTGGACTTTCTGCAATCCACCCGTCCGGCCCTCAATATCGGGGCGTTCGTCCCTCACTCCACCGTACGCTATTGGGTGATGGGCCCGGCGGCGCAGGAGCGCGAAGCCACGCCGGGGGAGGTGGCCCAGATGGCCGGACTGGTGCGCGAGGCCATGAGCGCCGGCGCCATCGGCTTCGCCTCGTCCACCCTGGAGGCGCATAACGGCGAGGACGGGGTGCCCGTGCCCAGCCGCTTCGCCAATTTCGAGGAGCTGAAGGCGCTGACCAAGGCCATGGGAGAAGGCGGCAAGGGGATCTTCGAGATCACCGTGGGGATGGACACCGGCCTGGACAAGCTGAAAACCTTGCACGAGGTCAGCTCCCGCCCTGTGTGTTGGGCGGCCCTCCTGCACCGGGACGACATTCCGGAGATGACCACCCAGCGGCTGGAGGCCACCACGGAATTTCTGGCGGCCGGAGTGGAGGTTCGGCCCCAGGTGCTCTGCCGCCCCCTGACCATGGATTTTTCCATCGGCAATCCCTATTGCTTCGGCGGGCTGAAGGTGTGGAACGCGTTGTTCAAGAAACCGGCTTCCGAATGGCCCGCCGCCTATGCCGACCCCGCCTTCCGGCGGGGCTTCCGCGAGGAGTTGAAAGGCCAGCACCCGGCGGCTTTTCGCGGGCGGTGGGACCTGGTGCGCGTGTTGAAGACCGCCAAGGCCGAGAACCGCCACCTGGAAGGCAAAGCCGTCACCGAACTGCCCCGTGGCGACGGTGGGGATGACGTGGACGCCATCCTGGATCTGGCCCTGGCCGACGGCCTCGGCACCGAGTTTCTGGGCGGATTGATGAACACGGACGACGAGTGGGTGGGCAAGATGATCACCCATCCCGGCACGCTGATCGCCCTCTCCGACGCGGGGGCGCACAACCATCTTCTCTGCGATGCGGGGTACACGGGAACCCTGCTCTCCAAGTGGGTGCGCGACCGCCAGACCTTCACCCTGGAAGCCGCGGTGAAGCGGCTGACGGCCGACAATGCGGATTACTACCGCATCCCGCAGCGGGGGCGCCTGCGGCCGGGCAACTTTGCCGATCTGGCCATCTTCGACCCCGCAACCGTGGCGGCCCTGCCCAACCAGTGGGTCATGGACCTCCCCGGCGGCGAGGGGCGATTCGTCTGCCGCTCGGAAGGCGTGCGATGGAGCATCGTCAACGGCGTGCCCGTGTTGAAGGACGGCGAAGTGATCGAACGGCCGCCGGCGGAACGGAGCGGCCAGGTGCTGCGCCAATACCTCAGCTAAGGATGCCAACCGTGTCCTGCCCCAGGCCGGGAGCGGTGGTTCCGCGGGCTTTGGGTTCAAGGCGGCGATTTCAGCGCACGGAACGGGGCGTGTGGGGGCGGCGTTGAAGGGGGCCGTGAGGCTCCTTTTTTGGCGAATTTTTTCGCCATGGGCTCACACGCCTTGAACGGAGGGAGGGCGGCTGATCTTCAACGCCTTGCCCATCATCATCTTGAACATCGCGCCGACCCAGCGCCGCGGCATCAACCGTGACATCATGAATGCCATCATCCGGTTGCGAAATCCGGGGACCGCATCGGCCCTTCTTCCCAACGCCGCCAGCCCAAGTTCGGCGACGGTTGAAGGATTCATCACCTTCATCCCCATCGAAGCAAAATCGATTCCCGTGGCGGCCGCCATCGGGGTGTCGGTCGGTCCCGGCGAAAGCACCGAGACGTCGACTCCCAGGTCCTTCATTTCGTAGTGCAGGGCGTCACCGAATGCGAGGATATAAGCCTTGGCCGCCCCGTAACCGGCCATGTAGGGCTGCGCCATCCAGCCCGAGAGACTGGAGACCAGCAGGACCGCGCCCCGCCCCCTTGCGGCCATCTTCGAGGCGAAATGATGCACCAAAACCATTGGTGTGACAACATCCATCTGCAATAGCGCACGGTGGCTGACCAGACTTTCCCCGGTGAAATAGCCACTGCTTTCCTGCGCCGCGCAAGGGATTAAAATGCCGATCTCCAACTCCGCCACCGACTCCATCACTTTTTCCGTGCCGGCCTCGGACGAGAGATCCGCGGAGATTGTGCGCACCTCTACCCCAAACTCCTTCCTCAGGGACTCGGCCTGCGCGTCCAGCTTTGGTTGGTTTCTGGCCACGGTGACGATGTTGACACCCTCGGCGGCGAGTTTCCGCACCAGTGCGGCGCCAATCCCCGATGACCCGCCAGTCACCAGGGCCCAATCCCCGTAATGCCGCTTGAGATTCATCATATCATGCTCCGGTTGATTTCCAACTGATCGGTTGGTTATAATGTTTGAGGGTACCCTAAAACGAAAGGAAGACAAGGAAATTATCATGGGACGGCCAAAAACATATGACAGGGAGGAAATCGCGGCGAAGGCCATGGAGCTATTTTGGTTGCATGGCTTCAATGGAACCTCCACCCAGGCTTTGGTGGAGCACATGCAGATCAACCGGTACAGCCTTTATGCGGAGTTTGGCAGCAAGCAGCGCCTCTACGAGGTGGCGCTCG
>JACZSY010000081.1 GCA_022573975.1 SAR324 cluster bacterium
CAAAAATCGCGGGATGGGCCTAATGTAACCAAGTAGTACTAATTGGCCTCCCGCCCCGCGGCCATCAGCGGCAAGGGGGTGCCGCCCGCGAAGGCGTTGCTCAAGCCCTCCAGATCGCCCAGCAGGAAAGGCTCCAGCAGGGCGCGGTGGGATTCGACGATCTCCAGGCGTTCCTCGGCCACGGCATCCACCTTGGCCCGCACGGCCGCCTCGGAGAGCGGTATGATTTCGCCGCCGGCCGAGAATTTGTCCGGGTCGATCAGGTTGAGGTATTGGGTGTTGCGGGAGGCGTCCAGATCGAGATGCACCAAGTCGCCGGTGGTCACGCCGAGGATCGGCCCCCGTTCATAGGCCTCGGGCTCGAGGTGGACGATCACGAAGCCCTTGTTGGTGCCCGAGATGCGCCCGTCGGTGAGCAGGAGGCAGGTGTCCGCCAGCATCGGGTTGTAGTTGATGTCGTGGGAAATCACGCACATTTCCGGCATGCCGACCGCCTTGATCCCCACTCCGCCGATGGTGACCACGATCATCAGGGCCTTTCGCCGCAACATCCCGGCCACCAGTTCCTTGCGCTCCAGGCCCTCCAGATCGCCGGCCTCCTCGCGGTGCAGGCCCAGGTTGTGCCGGGCCGCGGCCAACAGCACTTCGCGGGAGATGCCGGGGTGGGTGGCCATGGTATCGAAAAACGCCTCACGGTCCGCAATGGCCACGGTGGCCTCTTCCTCGCTGAGATAGCTGGCGGCCAGAAACACCTTGCCGTCGAAGCGGTCGATCTTTTCCCTGCGCACGCCGGAAATCTTGATCACCGCGCTGTTCCCCAGGTTGCCTTTGACGGCCTGGATGCCGCTGGTGGCGTTCATGGGTTGGGTGAGATAAATCTGCTGGCCCTCCTTCGCGGCGGCGATGGGAATGGCCTTGGCGGCGCGTTCCCGCCAGACGCCCGATACCGTGACCGCGTTCAACTCGGCGTCCCCGATGACCCCCAACTCGCCCATGGTGCGAACCAGCGAGGACATGCCGGAATGGAAGCCGTTGACCACCTGCTGGGCCAATTCCCAGAAACTTCGCTGCTCTTCAACCTTGAGGTCGAACAGGTCCGGCACGCCCTCCCCCCGCAGGGCCAGCACCGATTCCAGATTGCCTTCCATTCCCAGGGCGTTCAGCAGGAAGGAGAAATGCAGGGCCAGGTTGGTGGAGCCTCCGGTGGCGCTCCAGACCCGGCAGGCCAGGGTCAGGTTCTCGCGCACCACCTGGAAGATGCCGATTCGCTGTTCCATGTTGTGGAACAGCAGCGCCACGGCCTGCCCGGCCCGCTCCTCGGTATAGGGGCCCGAAAGCAGGTCGCCCCCCTCGGGCACCAGTCCCAGCGCGCTGGTCACGTTGCGGGTGCTGTTGGCGGTTCCGTTGAAGGCGCACATGCCCCCCGAACCCGCGGCGTCGGGAATCAGCTCGTGCTCCAGGGCGGCCATCTGGGCCGGGTTCAGCAGCTGCGGATGCCGTGAAACGATGTCGGAGAAAATGGTGCGGTCGATGATGCTCTTGACGGCGGTGTTGGTCTGGACGTGATTGGCCATCAGGCGATCCCGGAGTTGCAGGTCGCCGCGCGACTCCAGCCCCTGGCGCAGCCGTTCCACTTCCTGCCTGGCCTTCTTGTTGATGGGCCCCGGCCGCATCACCGGCGCCGGCAGGAAGATCACGCTCACCGGCTCGTGTCCCCGTTTTTGATGGTAGCGGTCGTGCACCACGGCCCCGCCCACGGCGCCGGTGGGTTGCTTGTCACAGGTTTGCAGCACGATGGAGGCGTTGCATCCCAGGGCATGCATCACCTCGTTGTAGACCCTGGCCATCCGGTTGCGGGAGACCAGCGAATACTTCATCCCGTCGTGTTCCTGGGCGATGCCGTCGCAGACCACGGGTTGTGCGCTGATATAGGCCACTCCGCCGGCCTTCCACACCGCGTGGGCCAGCATGCGGGCCAGCACGGGGTCGTACACCGCCGCCGGATGGCTTTCCGAGTTGGCATGGATGGCCACCTGCGGCGCGCCGCTCATCAGGCGCTTGTCCACCTCGTGTTTCGAATAGCCCTGGGTCTCGGCGACGGTGACCGCCAACAGGGAACGCCCCGCGGCCAATGGCCGGTGAGGATTCCAACGGGTGACCGGTTGATCGTGCTGGGTTGAATCGTTTTTCGCCATGTGGGTTCCCGTGTTGGATTTTCAAGGGTTCGGGGGGGGGTGAAATCGCCGCGGAGATGGTAAAAGCGTTGTATTTTCAACGATGTGGTTACGGGGTAGGCCCTCTCCGCATGGCCGGGGATGAACGGCGCAAGCCCCCCGGGCAATGGCCGGCCCCACCCGCACACGCCCGTTTTACGCCGTCCGAAAATCCCCTCACCCCACCAACGATTCGGCCAGTTCCGGCCCGGGTTCGAAGCGGCCCTCGGGGCTCCAGCCCCGCAGGTGGTAATAGCGGCCCCGGGCCTTGGCGAAGGCCGTGGGGTCGATGCCTTCAATGGCGCCCTCCCCGGCGCCCTCATCCGTGGCGCCGCCGTTGGCCCCGGCCGCGGCAAAGAAGCGCGCGGGAAGGGTGTCCTCGGTCTCCAGCCAGCCCTGGCGCTGGTTGAACCATTTCTTGAGATGGTGAATCTCCCGCCCGGCCTCCTGCAATTCGGCGGGAGAATAGGGGATTCCGGTCAGCGCGCGCAGCATTTCGGCGCCGTCCTCATACAGGTCGCCCAGGGCGCGGCGCACGAATTTGCAGAGGATCAGCGAGTCGATCACGGCGGCCTGGTCTTCCAGGCCGACCATGGCGGCGATGCGGGTCTCGTCCAACTGGAACCGGTCCACCTCGCCGGAGAGGTCCAGGTCATAGGCCCCGCTCTTGTTGTGATCGGCTCCCCGCGTGCCCACCGCCAGCCCCAGCCCCAGGGTCTGCAGGGCGGCCGGATGATAGCCGGGAATCTCCAGGCCCTTGACGTGCGGGGCGAAGTCCATGCTGCCCTGGCCCACCCGTTCGGCCAAGGCCCGCGAGCCCAGGGCGATCAACTCGCCGTAACCCTCACGCCGCGCGATCTTGGGAATGGCCTCCAGCAGCATCGCTCCGTCTCCGGAGCGCAGGCCGGGCGCCTCCAGCAGCCCCCGCTCCACGCATTCGATGGCGAAGGCCAGCGTTCCGCCGGTGGAAATGGTGTCCAGGCCGAACTTGTCGCAGAGCGCGGAGGCCGCCATCACGATCTCCATGTCCCAGATGTTCAGCAGCGACCCCAGGGCGAACACGTTCTCATATTCCATCCGGGTGGTGCTGCCGTCGGAATTCACAAAGCGTTTTTCGCAGCCGATCATGCAATCGGCGCAGGTGGCGCGCGTGACCCGGCCGGCCTCGAAGAGGCCCTCGGCGGAAAGGCCCTCGGCCCGGCCGTCGCTGCCGGCGCGAAAGTTATCGGTGGGCAGAATGCCCATGCTGTTGAAGACCAGCAGGTTCCCCAGCGTGCCGGTGGTGCGGTATTTTTCCGTGCCGGGTCCCAGCGAGGCGGTCTTGAGTTGGTCCCGGAGCACCTTCAGGGCTTCGGGGTCGGCCACCGGCGGCATCTCCCGGCCCCGTACGGCCAGCGCCTTGAGCCGCTTGGCGCCCATCACGGCGCCCGTGCCGGCGCGTCCCGCGTGGCGTCCGTCGTGGGTCAGCGTGGCGAAGGGCACCTGGTTTTCCCCGGCGATCCCGATGCTGACCACGTCCCAATCGTCCCCCCAGCGTTCCTTGATGCTCGCTTCCGTTTCCGGCGCGCTCAACCCGGCCAGCTCGGGGGTTTCGCGAAGTTCCACGCCCTCGGGGTCGATGAACAGCGTGCTCCACTCGCGGCAGGCCCCGCTCAGCGCGATGGCGTCGTGGCCGGCGCCCTTGCCCGAGAGGGCGAAGCCCGACGAGATCATGGCGTCGTTGAGCCGCCCGGTGAGGGGGGATTTGCTGAGCACGGCGGCCTTGGCCGAGGTGTTGAGCGACGTGCCCGCCAAGGGCGCGAAGGCGAACACCAGCGGCGCTTCGGGAGCCAGCGCCTCGTAGCGCTCGGGTGCCTCGCGCAACAGCAGCCAGACGCCCAGCCCGATGCCCCCGATGTAACGCCGGGCGATCGCCTGGGGAATGGGCGCCGTCTGGCTATCCCCTGTGGAAAGGTTCACCCGCAGGATTTTGCCGTGTACGCCGTAGATGCCGGAATCCATGGCCTATCCCCCCACCGATGCGCTGAAGAGGATCAGGCGGTCGCCTTCCGCCAGGGGCTGCCCCAGGTCGGTGGTCACCGTCTTGCCATTGATGGAAAAGCGGTAGTACTCCCCCAACTCCCCATCGGCGGGCAGCAGGCGTTCGGCCGCCGGGAAAATCCGCCGCAAGGCCTCCAGGGCCGCGCCCACCGTCCCGGCCTTGAGAGGCAGCACTTCGCAGCCCGTGCGCAGCCGCAGGCCGCCGTATAGCTCCAGCGAGATCGCCGGGGCATCGCCGGCGCAGAAACCCCGCGCCACCAGCAACGCCCGCAGGGCCGCCGCGTCCTTCACCGGGGTCTCCGGGGCCAGCCGGGCCAGCAAAGCGGGGGAAATCCCTCCCGCCGCGCCACCAGCAACGCCCGCGGGGCCGCCGGTTTTCCGGCCGGTTTTCCGGTCGTCTTGTGGTTTGGCCACGGCCGTCATGGTTGCCGCCCCTTGGTGATGTTCTCAGGAACCTTCCGGGAACCCGACCGTTTCAGGGAATCCCGTGCGTTTCAGGGTGTTTGCGCTGTATTCCGACAAGTTACCCCGCCTTTGGAGGGCTTGCAAACGGAGGGGGGAGGGGATTGGAGGAATGGGGGCGGGGAGGGGGTCTATTCGGCCCCGGCCTGGGCGAACACTTCGTGGATGGGTAGCCACGGCGAGGAATACGATTTTCCGTTACAGATCGGTAATCTTGACGAGATTGGCGGCAAATGTGTCGGCCATGAGAAATTCCATGAACGAAGCTGGCCTGGGGTCAGAGTTGGAGGGGGTGCGACAGGGCCTGACTTCGGGCGATCCCGGTGATGCGGGAGCGGCGCCGGAGATGGACACTCCCTTTTAGCGACTCGGACGCGGGGGCGGACTGAAACAGTATTTCCACGATTTTTCCGGCAAGGCGCCGCAATCCCCGGTTCAATGCATTTCGCAACCGAAACGCGCCGCGCTCTCCCCATTGAATAAATCCATGACGCTCAACGCTGCTGTCTGTTAATATCCCGGAAAACAATTCTGTCCGCTCCCGGGCGCCAATCCAGCGCACCTGGATGCTGATCTGCAATCGCAGCCGGGGATCGACGGCGGGCCTTTTGCCCAGGGTCACCTCCATCACGCGGAGTTGGAGGAGACTGCCGGCCGCGGGCAAGTTTCCGCCCAGGCGGCCTCCCGCGCCACCGGAGGGCTCCGGCGCGGGTCGCGGCGGCAGGAATGTCCCCGGCTCCCCCGCCACCCGCCGCGCCGCCCGGCGAACCGCCTCCAGCAGCGGGCGGCGGAAATCCTGCCCGGCCAGCGCGGCGGCGATGGATTTCCGGGAGGCTCGAACCTCCTTTTCGGATTGAACCGCGAACAGGCCGTAAATCGCGCCCCCGGCGGCAATGTAAGGGATGAAAAAGAGCGACATCATGATGCAGAATCCGGTGGGGTCAAAAGCCAGACAGCCGTCCACCGTTGACACCACCGCGCCGCCGGCGCCGTGGGCCGCCCCCTTGAGAACGCCGGTGGGAATCGCGGCGATGCGGATCTCCGGCCGCATTGTGGCGGCCGTCAATTCAATCGTTCCCGGTCCCGCGCGAACCTGCCCGGACAAGGGTTGGGCGTCCATGGGCGAGCAGCCAAGGAAGAAAGACGCCAACACCCAGGCGGCGGCCAGATGGAGGATGGGAATGGCGGCCGCCCGCCTTTTGCAACGTTCAGCGGTTTTTTTCTGAAGCGGCATATCGGCCGATGTCTTTTTCACCCTGTCGTCTTTTACACCGTGTCGTCTTTTACACCCTGTCCACGGAATGTTCGCGGAGGGGCCATGACCTCTTTAACCCCATGACACCTTATGGCCATGGCGGCGATTTAGGAAGCCGGGAAAACTTGTCAATCCGCCCGCATGTCCCTCCCGCGCGTTCTTGGCGGAAAGGATCGGGCCATTCCGGGGAGTGTGCTCCCAAAGGGCCGGAGCGAATGATCGGAAACGGCGAAATTCACCGAGCCGCCATTTCAGGCGGGCGAGTCCGCCCGGTGAGGCGCGGGCAGGCGAAGCGGAATCGCCGAAGGCGATTTGGATGGATCATGGCCCTGATCGCTTTCGCCTGTCCGCTGGGCTTGGCGCAGGCGCAACAAGCCCCGCGGCCTTCCGCGCCGCCTCTGCCGATCACCCTGCCGATCACCCTGCCTGCCGCCGATCCAAGGCCCCTGCCGGGGTGGGCGTCACCAGCGGTTGAGGGCGGCCCTGGAGGCCCGTTCCAGGGGACGGAAGATCGATGGCGCCCCCTGGCGGCGGCCCCTCTCGATGAGGATGACATCCCACCCCCCGCGAACGCCGGTGAACCGCCCGGCTCCATTTTCGAAGACGGCGATCGGTTTGACATATTGTTTTATGGCGGGAAATTCGTGGACGTCACTTTCACCAGGATCGTCTCACAGCAAATCACCGATTACCGGGACTCCTATATCTGGGTGACCGCGCTCAACTACAGATTGGGAAAACTTCTCGGGCCGATCAACATTGAAACGGAAGCGCAAATCGCGAAACACACCGGTTTGCAGGACAATTGGGAAGCGAATGTGCTGGTGATCGCCCGGCTGGAAGTTGTTTTATGGGGCGCGCTTTCCATCAGCATGGGTTTCGGCGACGGCTTTTCGCTCGCCTCGGAAGCGCCCAGGCTGGAGAGGGAGGAGAATCCCAATAGCTCTGTTTTTTTGCAATATTTGCTGGCGGAGATGGTTTTCGGCCTGCCCAAAATTCCCTGGCACCCGCGTTTGATGATTCGTGTCCACCACCGCTCCGGTGTGTTCGGCCTTTACTGCGAAGAAACCTGCGGCTCGAATTTCGTCACCTATGGAATCAAGGTGGCCTTCTGACCAGGGGCCTGCGGCAGCCGCGCCAAATCTCCCCTTGCAGCATCCCTCCCGGTCATTCCCCCAACGATGCCCCTTAAGATGCCCCCAACGACGACTCGAGCAATGCGTCCAGCAAGGCCCGTGCGCGGTCGTAGATGCCGGGGGCCTCGCTCTCGCGGGGGCCGGCCACGTTGAGCACGGCCACGCCATGGCGGGCCAGCCAGGAGCGCAGGGCGGCCGGGTCCGTCTCCGGCGTCACCGCGAGGCAGGGGCGGCCCAGTTTTTCGGTGAGGGCGATGGTCAGCGCGGTGCCTTTGCTGGCCGTGTCTCCGCCGGCCTTGCCACCGCCAGACTTGCCACCGCCCATGTTACCGCCCTTGCCGCTCACCAGCACCAGCGTGGCGTCGCTGTCGCGCACGTTCCATGCGGTGCGCTCGGCGTAGTCCCGGCGGGGCGTTTCGGTCAACGGATAACGCTCCGGGATGGGGCCGTCCTCGGCCCGCCGCCCCCGGGGACACCATCCGCCGATCGGCGCCCCCGCCGCAAGCGCGGCGTCCAGGGCGGCCCGGTCCACGCCGGTTTGCCCGCCGGAGACGATTTTCCGGATTCGCCAGCCTTTTGATGGATCGCGGGTCATGGACGGCGCCGGCAAATCGATTGAAGAGGGGGCTTCGCCCTATAGGTAGTAGATGACACCCTGGGCGCCGTTGCCTGGCGAAACCAATTTGGCCGCGTACGATTGATTTCGAGCCATCGCAGCCCGATCGAAAAAGCTACCGCGGGCCAACGGTGGCGTCTCCGTTTGAAATCTGTCGAATTGAGCGCGGCGAGGCATCTTGCTGCAATTCCCCCAAATCATCCGGTAAGGATGCTTCGCTCCGTTCACCATGACAGGGAGCCTGGCTCCCGGCAAATTATTTCAAGCGGGGTCCCCGCCGCCTTCCGCTTGTGCTATGACCCTGAAAAGAGATGACACCGGAAAGACCAACCCCTGGAGAGGCCGGCGGACACGGCAGGCCCCCGGCGCCGGTACACCCCAACGAGTACGAGGAAAGGTTCCCATGGACATTGAACAGGCCGCCGAATTGATCTGGAGCGAGGCCGCCCAGGGCCGCTGGTTTCCCGAGGCCCTTCGGGGGCAATTGGACTTTGACGCCGGGCACCGGGTTCAACTGGCGGTGCGGGAGCGGAAACTGGCCGCCGGGCGCACCCAGGCCGGCTGGAAGGTCGGCTTCACTTCGGACCGGGTGCGCCGGAAATTCGGCACGGACCAGCGGCCCTTCGGCCACCTGATGAGCGACGGAGTCTACCCCAGCGGCGCGACAGTTCCCATCTTCCCCCACGCCGCTCTCGAACCGGAGCTTTGCCTCACCCTGGGCGCAACCCTGGGCGGGGCGGATGTGACGCCCCAACAGGCCCGGCGGGCGGTGAGCGCCGTTTCCGCGGCCTTCGAGCTGAACCAGGGCCGGAGCCAGGGCGTTTCCGATGTGCCCCTCGCCGTGGCGGACAATCTCAGTCAATGGGGCATCGTGGTGGGCGCCTCCCTGGAGCCGGTGCCCGCGGAGCTGGAGCTGGGGGAGATGACGGTGGTGCTGCGGGGGGATGGCCAAACCGCCGCTTCGGTGGTGGGCCGCGAGGTGATCGACGATCATTTCCTCTCGCTGGCCATGCTGGCCAAAACCCTGGCCAAATACGGACTGGCCCTGGAACCCGGCATGAAGGTGATCACCGGCTCGTTCGCCAAAGTGGAGGTCGCGCCGGGACAGCGGTGGGAGGCTGATTTCGCGGGGATCGGCCAGGTGGCCGTGACGTTCGCATAGGATTGGGGAGCGCGCCGGCCGGGCCGGGTTCGCCGCGGACGCCGGGGAATCCTCGCGCGGGAGGTTTTTTGGGCCGCGGTTTATTCGGGCAGCAACTCTCCCTGGGCGACGATTTGAAATTCCATGTTGTCGTCGATGATGGCCAAGGCGTCCTGCTTGGTCTCCGAATCCTCGGCGGTCATCACGAACCACCGGTCTTCGGAGGTGGTGGTGATCGAGGCGACGACCGTCTCGATGGATTCGTCCCCTTCCACCATCACCTCGGTTATATTGAAAGCCCCTCCCAGCACCTTGATTTTAAAAGGGGGCACCGTCCGCATGGGATTCTGGTTGGAGTCCAAAGCCTGGTTTCTGAATCTGCAATGTGATTGGATTGGCGGGCGCCGGCAAAAATCATCGGCGCCGTCGCCGTTATTGGAAAGAGTAAACCGGGTCCCATGATGTTTGGCAAGAGCCGGTGCGTTTTCCCGCCCCCAAGCTGGGCCATCGAGCTTGGCAAGGCGGAAGGATTAATGTTAAAACCATTCTTTTTTCCATCGCCATACGATGATGGGGTTTTCCATGGGTGGCCCCAGGATTCATCGGATAATGAATCTAGAAATTGACCAAGGAGGAAGACCGGACATGACCGATACATTAAAAACCGTACGCAACCTGAAACTGTTCAACCGCCTCAACAAATGCATCAAACAGGGCCTGACCGACTTTCAAAACAAGGATATGGAATCCTGCGCCAATTTTCTCAAAATGGCCCATAAAACCGCCGTCACCCTGGAAGCCATCGCCGAGGCCCCCTTCAAGGAGCACTTCGCCAACATCATTTCCGGCTTGGATGAATACGAGCAGACCAAGGACGAAAACATCCTCTTTTCCACCAATCCCTCCTCGGTTCACTCCCAGCTTTGGTCGGTTCATAAGAAAATCTGCGATTCCTTCAATATCCCCTACGTGGAAGACGTGGACGAGATGGATCAAGCCATCACCAAGCTGGCCGCCGACGGGGTGATCTCCTAGGCGATTTGCAAGGTAATATTCAAGGTGATTTTCCCGGTAATTCTCTAAAGGTGCGAAACGGACAATCTCAAGCTCCCGCCACGGACGCAGGAATGGGGGAGGAACAACGGAAAAGGGTGTGACATCATGGCCAAGGACGAAGAAAAAAAGTTCATCTACTGGTTTTCCGAATTGGGAATCAAGGACGTTCCGGCGGTGGGCGGAAAAAACGCCTCGTTGGGAGAGATGTTTTCCAACCTCACCAGCAAAGGGGTGGCCATTCCGGACGGATACGCGGTCTCCGCCTACGCCTACGACTATTATGTCGATGCCAGCGGGGTGCGGGACAAAATCCATTCCTTGCTGAACGGCCTGGACATCCACGATCTCGACAGCCTTTCCGCCTGTGGCGGGAAAATACGCGCGTTGATCCGCGAGGCCCCGCTGCCCAAGGACCTGGAAGACGAGATCAAGGCGGCCTACGACCAGCTTTCCGCCAAATACGGGGGAGAGGTGGACACGGCGGTGCGCTCCTCGGCCACGGCCGAAGACCTCCCCGATGCGTCATTCGCCGGTCAGCAGGACACCTATCTCAACGTGAAGGGCCACGATCACCTGCTTGAGGCCTGCCGGAATTGTTTCGCCTCCCTCTTCACCGACCGGGCCATCGCCTATCGGGAAGAAAAGAATTTCGACCATTTTTCCGTCTCCCTGTCCATCGCGGTGCAAAAGATGGTGCGCAGCGACCTGGCGTCGGCCGGGGTGATGTTCTCCATCGACACCGAAAGCGGATTCAAGGACGCGGCCTATGTCACTTCGGGCTACGGGCTGGGGGAAAACGTGGTGCAGGGCAGCATCAACCCGGACGAATGGTACGTCCACAAACCCGCCTTGGGAAAAGGATTGAAACCGATCATCTATTCCCACCTGGGCGAAAAACAACTGAGAATGATCTACACCGAACGGGGCCAGGACGGAGAAGCCATCAAAAACATGCCCGTGGAACAACACCTGCGCGAGCAGTTCAGCCTCACCACGGACGAGGTGCTGAAGCTGGCCGAATGGGCGGCGATCATCGAGGATCATTACTCCGCGGAGGCGGGATATTACAAGCCGATGGACATGGAATGGGCCAAGGACGGCGAGTCGGGCGACCTGTTCATCGTCCAGGCCCGGCCGGAAACCGTCGTTTCCCGGCGCGAGGAGGGCGTGGTCAAGCGCAACGTGCTGGAAAAGACCGGGTCCGTGCTGGCCGAGGGCATGGCGGTGGGCGAATTGATCGGGTCCGGCAAGGCCGCCGTGATCAGGTCCACCGATCAGATCGGAGCGTTCAAAAAGGGGATGGTGCTGGTGACCGAAATGACCGACCCGGATTGGGTGCCCATCATGAATATCGCCAGCGCCATCGTCACCGACGTGGGGGGGCGGGTCTGCCATGCGGCCATCATTTCCCGCGAGCTGGGCATTCCCTGCGTGGTGGGAACCGGCAACGGTTCGAAAGTCATCGCCGAGGGCCAGGAAATCACCGTGTCCTGCGCCGGAGGGGTGAAGGGTTTGATATACAATGGAATCCTCCCCTTCCGCGAGGAAACCATCCGGCTGGCCGACCTGAAATTTCCCAAAATTCCAATGCTGTATCACCAGAGCGACCCGGACCGGGCCTTTTCGGATACCCGCTATCCCAACGAGGGCGTCGGCCTGTTGCGGGTGGACGAAATCGTCAAAAACGAGGTGAAGGTGCATCCTCAGGCCTGCCTCGACTATCCGGCCGAGGCCAAGGACGAGATCGACGCCGTTTCGATGGGATACCCCGACAAGAAGGAATACTTCATCGCGAAACTGTCCCAGAGCATCGGACGGATTACCGCCGCGGCCAATCCCAAGCCGGTGCGGGTGCTGTTGTCGGACGCCACCGGCGCGGAAATGGCAAAACTGATCGGCGGTTCGCTGCATCCGGACATGCACGCTGACGTCAACCCGATGCTGGGCACCCGCGGCGCGGCGCGCTATGACGATTTCGACTACGAGGATGCCTTCGCGCTGGAGTTGCAGGCCCTGGCGCGGGTGCGGGGAGAGATGGGCCAGGAAAACATGCACTTGATCCTTCCGGCCTGCCAGACTCCCAAGGAGGCCGGCATCATCGCCAAAATACTGGAAGGCGCGGGGCTGAAACGGGGGGGAGGCCTGGAATACCATCTGCTCTGCCGGACGCCCGCCCAATTGCTCACCCTGGACGCCTTCGCGGACGCCTTCGATGGGTTCCTGTTCTCCGTCGGCGATTTGGCGCGGTTGGTTCAGGGCATCGATCCGGCCAGCACGCTGACGGGAGATTATTACGATGAAGACCATCCCGCTGTGTTCTCCATGCTGGAAACGGGACTGGAACTGGCGAAAAGCCTGGACAGGCCCGCCGGGCTGGCCAATATCTCCCCCGGCAAAAGTCAGGTCTTCGCGGAATCGGCCGCCATGAAAAAAGCCTCCTACGTCGTGCTGCGGCCGGACGTGTATCCACGGGCGCGGGAACAACTGATCGACGCGGGGGTCTAGCAGGCCCGTGACCGAAGCGAAACGCAAAAACAGGCGGGGGCGGAATTTCGCCCCCGCGCACCCCCTCCAATCGACCTAAAACCCAGGGCAATGGTTTATCCGGCACCCTGGTGTCCTGCCGGAATTCGAGGCGCGGGATGTGGCCCCCCCCTGCCGGCCTCGTCATTGGCGGCGAAGGCGCCCGTATAAAAAGATTCACCGGCCTTCAACCCTCCCTCAACTCCCCGGCGGTAAAGGTTGACCACCGCGATGATATCCCTCTCTCGTTTATTTTCAGCACGATGTTTTTTTCCCCGCCGATTGCTGTTGGCGCTGCATTTCGTGTTGCTGCCGCTGTTGCTGCCGCCGGGTGGAGCACTGGCCCATGATTTCAAGGTGGGTTTGCTGGCGCCCCTCTCCGGAGCGGATGCCGCCGCGGGCAGGGAAGCGGTGAATGGCTTCAAGCTGGCGGCCTCGGAACGCGACGGGCATCCCGATGAAGAGGCGGACGGGCATCTGGGCGGACTGGATGTGTATCTGCTGCCGGTGGACACCAACGGGGGACGCGCCAAAGTCCTTGCACGGATCGAATCCTTGCTCCAGCAGCCTGGCCTTCATTTTCTCACGGGCCGGATTCCGGGAACATGGATGAAGGAAATCCAGCGGATGCTGCGGCGGGGCGCAACGATACTGATTGATTCAGAACGATATAGCGTCCGGGAAAACCGAACCCTGGACGGAATCATGCTGGCCGAGGCCTATGGGAAGAAGTTCGGCCGCCGGCCCGGCCCGGCGGCGAGGATGGGGTATGCCTTGGCCCGCTTGCTGGACAGGGCGGTGCGGATCACCGGAGACGATTTCTCCAACCCGGCACGTGTTTTGGCCGCCCTGGCCCGGGCCGGATACCGCTGAGGGTGGTGTAAGGCCCATCCGCCGCCGTTTGAGCGCGGCTCCCACCCTCAAAATCCCCGCGTCCATATCCCCGCACCCATATTCCCGCCCCGAAATTTCCCTGCGCCCAAAGGAGGAATCCAAGCGGATGTTGGCGATTTTAGCCAGCGTTGAAATCGATTCGTGTGCGGGGCGAAGAGAGAAATCGGCCCCTTCATCTTATCGCCCCGTCCCCCCCCGGAATGTCTCCAGCAAGGCCCGCACCCGCGCCACCGCCTCCACCTCATGGGTGCGCAGGATGTGGCTGCCTCCCATCAGGGCCAGCACCGCGAAGAGGGGTTCGGCTTCCCGGCGGTGGGCCTCCCCGAAAATCTCCGGGGCATGGGGCAGCACGTTCATCACGGGCACGCCCAGCGGGCGCAGCCGGAAGGCCTGGATCAGCATGGAAAGCTGGTGGTTGACCCGGACGGCCCCGTCTTCGAGGTTTTGGTAGTAAAATCCCAGCCCGGGATCGATGATGTTGCGGGTGACTCCGGCCCGCCTGGCCGCGGCGATGCGTTCCTCGAAATATGCGGCGGCGGCCTGGCTCATGTCCTCCATGAAACTGAAATCGGAGACATGGCGCGCGGTTTCTCCCTGCACGTAGCAATGAATCACGGCGGCCCCGAAGCGCTTGGCCAGTTTGAAGATTTCCTGCGCTTCGCGCACCCCGGTCAGGTTGAACAGCGCCGCTCCGGCCGCTCCGGCCGCCTCCAGCACCGCCGGGTGATAGCTCTCCACCGACACCAGCACGCCTTTTTGGGCCAGGGCGCGCACGACGGGAGCGATCAGCGCGGCCTGTTCTTCGGGTGGCACATTGCGGGCATGGGGCAGGGTGGATTCCGCGCCGATGTCCACGAAATCGGCGCCCTGGGCGGCCAGCGAGACCCCCCTTTCGATGGCGGCCGCGGGGCTTCGCACCACGCTTTCGGCATACCCGGAATCGGTGGAAAGATTGATCACCCCCATCAGGGCGCGGCGGGCGTTGAAATCGAACTTCCGCCCCCCGATCCCGAATTCCCGCGGCGATACCAACGGCGCCTCCCAGTCCGCGCCATGGCGCCGCAGCAGGCCGCGCAATTTGTCGAAATCCAGCATGATCCCAGACATCAAGTAAATAGGGTTGCGTCCGCGGCAAAAGCGCCGCCGGCACGGAAAATCATCGCTCGTTGGCCGGCCCATTCAATCGCCGGCCGGCGGGGCTGGCGGGGGGTTGCTCCACCGTGGCCATGGCCTTGCATGAACGGTCCAGCACCATCCACACCCGAAGGCGAAAAGCTAACCCGGCCGATGGTCATTGCGCAACATCCGGCGATGCCGAAAGGCACGGCGGTGTGGCCGATGGGCCGCGAAACCGATCCTCCCTCTTGAAAAAATCATGCTGAAACCATTGACACTCCCGCTAATATTGCTGATGGCGCTGGCCGCCAGTTCCTGCGCCACTTCGCGTTATGGCCGCCCTATTGCTGTTTCCCGCGCCGCCGTGGCCCGGAGCGGCGTGGAGTTTTCCACGGGCGGCCACGGGGTCAACAATTACGGGGTCAACAACTACGTAGCCGGCCGGCTGAAAGACAACAAGCCGTCGATCTGGGTCTCCAATCATCCCCGGGTGGCCAGATTCCATAATTATTACAATCGCACCATCACTGTGGAAAAGGCCCTCCTGCGGGGCCAGCGCTATCTCCCCACCATCACCCGGGTGTTCCGGGCGCGGCGCCTGCCGTTGGAGTTGGCCTATCTCCCCATGCTGGAATCGGTGTTCGTCAACGAGGCCGATTCGGGGTCGGCCAAGGGGCTGTGGCAATTCACCCGCCAGACCGCGCGGGAGATGGGCTTGCGGGTGAGCGGATTCATCGACGAGCGGTTGGACTGGTACAAGGCCACCCTCGCCGCGGCGGACTACCTGGAGCGGTTGGGCAAGCGGTTCAATTACAACTGGGCGCTGGCCCTGGCCGCCTACAACGGCGGCCCCGGCTACATCCAGCGGCAGATGAAAAAACAGGGCACCTGGGACTTCTACCGGCTCCGCTTGCGCAAGGAAACCTACGATTACGTCCCGAAATTCATCGCCATGGTGCAGGTGGCCAAGGAGAAATACGTCCACCTGCTGGTGGCCGGGCGCTGATTGGAAGGACGCCGCGACGCCGCGGTGCCGCCGTTGCCGCCGTTGCCGGCGGGTTCGCGGCGCTGGCGCCGGCCTTGCGAAAATCGGCGGAGTCCCAACTCTTCCCCCGGCCGCCGGTGACCGATTTCCTCCCGGCGGTCAGCGTGGGGCTGGCCGGCGGGGTGGACCTGGTGCATCCCGGCTATTTCCGAAGACTCGAAACCCGGCGTGGACCTGAACGTGGCGATGACCGAATCCATGGGCCGGAGGTGGAGGGCAATGCCGGGGGGGGCGCCCGTTTTGCCGGGCCGGCCTGGATGCCATGCTTTCCCTGGCCGATGGCGGATCGCTGGGCGGATCGCCATCCAGCGCGAACTGTTGGGCAGGCGGCCGGTCTGAGCCAACATGCCCTTTTCCGCGTGGCCAGGATCGTGTAACAATGATCGATAGACTCACGCAATAAAAGTTCGGGGTGTGGCGCAGCCTGGCAGCGCGCCTGCTTTGGGAGCAGGAAGTCGGAGGTTCGAATCCTCTCACCCCGATTGATATCATTAGGGAAATCCGATTCATGGTTTCCATTTTTTATTGGCGCAACGTGGCGCAAGCCCGTTTTTCGGTTCTCTTTTGGCGCAGAATTGGCGCAGAATTGGCGCAGGCCGGCGTGGAG
>JACZSY010000302.1 GCA_022573975.1 SAR324 cluster bacterium
TGAATACATTCTTGCGGAAAAAATATGGAGGTGGCGATGCCGATCGGGCCCTTTCCATCACCCCTGCCCCAGAAGGATCGACCAGGGATGGAATCCTTACCACAGGGAGCGGATATATTATCGCCGGGTCAACGGAATCCAGAGGTGCGGAGATGTCGGATGCCTGGCTGGTGCGGATCAATGCTCTCGGAATTAAAATTTGGGAACGCACGTTTGGGGGGAAAAAAGTGGATCAGGCCTTCGCGGTCGTGACGGTTCCGGGTGGTGGATTCATGGTTGCCGGTTTGACCCATTCCAAAGGGGCGGGAAACGCCGATGCTTGGCTAATTCGCATCGACAAAAGAGGAAATCCCTTGTGGGAGAAGACCTTTGGCGGAAAGGGGTTCGACGCCGCCAACGCCCTGGCGCTTGTTCCCGGCGGGGGGTTTATCATCGCTGGGGAAACTCGATCCAAGGGCGCCGGCAAAACCGATGCATGGTTGCTTCGGCTTGATGCAAAGGGACAATTACTCTGGGAAAAAACCTACGGAGGAATAAATCATGACCGGTTTATTTCGGTCAAGCCGACTCCAGATTGGGGTTTCATCGTGGCTGGCAGTAAAAACAGCACCGGGACGGATGGGAAAAAGGGCGGCCGTTCCTGGGTGCTCAAGGTGGACGGGCAAGGCCGGTACAGGAGCAGTGAACGCTGACAGGGGTAAATCTTTCAGCCACGTTCACAGCCTTTTTGGGCCGCCGTGAAGGAGACAGAGGAAATGCAGCCAAACTTCAATATGCAAAAGATGATGGAAACTCACCTGAAAAACAGAACGGCCTTGCGGAGCCTGTTTATCGTAACCGCGGTTTTGATATTACTTACCGCTCCTGTTTTTGCATCGAACTTGGCTTTCGCCGGATTATCTTTCACCGAGGGAAATAAAGCGAACATTCCCCGTCTGCCCGATGATCTACCCCGCCATGCCCTGGTGGTGGGGGTTGGCTCCTATGGCGCAAATCAATTCAAAGGAGTTATCGCGGATGCCGTTGAAATAGCGAAATTTTTGCATAAATACGGATTCCAGGTCACGCTCCTGAAAAACCCATCGCAAGGGAAATTCTCCGCTGCCATCGACAAATTCGGGAAAAAACTTGGACAGAGCAAGGGCCTGGGGTTTTTTTATTTCGCCGGAGTCTCAATGCTGGTGGATGGAAAAATGTATTTCCTGCCAACCGGTAAGATTTTGATGGATCTTTCGAAACAAAAAACGATCCGCGCCGCGGTATCCATGGAGAAACTGAAAAATATTTTTATCGCCGCAAAGAATCCAGCGAATATGTTGGTGCTGGATACCAATTTGAACAGCCATTTTAAAAATCAATTCAACAATCAACGGGAAATTCCACCCCTTCCCGCCCCCCCGAACATAATTATCGCCTATGCGGTCCAGCCAGGTTTTCAGGCCCTTGAAAACAGAAAATCCCGAGGGCAATTCACTGTTCACCTGCTCAAGCATTTAGGCGGGGAGAACCTTGAAATTCGAAAAGTGTTGGAGCTGGTTCGTCAAGGCGTCATGTTGGAAACCCTTGAAAAACAAATCCCCTGGTATTCCTCCGGCCTCGAAAAGGATTTCTACTTCGCTCAACAAAAACCAAGAAAAGGGCTCCAGGTTGTGCCCAGCAGAAAAGGGCTACCGGTTGTCCCCGGAAACACTCGCTGATTCAATGATAAAAAGCCGATCGAAAACTTGTCCCAACCACGAACCCATCTCATCTTAGGAGTGAAAGACCCATGCGCATGAAAGCGGCGGTGCTGGGAGGCGCGAACGAGCCTCTCAGCGTGGAGGAAATTGAACTGGACGACCCGAAGGCCGGCGAGGTGCGGGTCAAGATGGTGGCCACGGGCGTCTGTCACAGCGACCTGCACGTGGTGACGGGTGACCTGCCCCGGGACTTTCCGGTGGTGCTGGGTCACGAGGGCGCGGGCATCATCGACATGGTGGGCGAGGGGGTGACCACGGTCAAGCCGGGGGAGCACGTGGTGCTGACCTACCTGCCGGCTTGCGGAAAGTGCCGCTGGTGCCACACGGGCGAACCGAACATGTGCGACCTGGGGGCCATGCTGCGCACGGGGCTGATGTTCGACGACACCACCCGCCTGCACAGGGCGGACGGCACGGACTTGTTCGGTTTCCTGTTCGTGTCCACCTGGGCCGAATACTCGGTGGTGCCGGAGGCCTCCCTGGTGGTGGTGCCGGCCCATGTTCCGCTGGAGCGGGTCTGCCTGCTGGGCTGCGGGTTCACCACCGGCTTCGGGGCGGCCACCAACGCGGTGCACATCCGCCCGGGCGAGACGGTGACCATCGTGGGCTGCGGCGGGCTGGGCCTGGCCGCGGTGCAGGGGGCGCGCATCAGCAACGCCGGCAAGATCATCTGCGTGGACGTGCATCCGGAAAAGCTGGAGATGGCCAAAAAATTCGGCGCCACCCATGGCGTGCTCAACAGGCACGACCCGGACGCCGTGATCGCCGAAATCATGGAAATCACCTGGGGCCTGGGCACGGACTACAGCTTCGAGTTCGTCGGGTTCGACCAGTGCGATGAAACCATCGACATCGCTTTCCGGGCCTTGCGCAAGGGGGGCACCCTGTCGGTGCTGGGTGTGGGCAAGTCGGACCGCACGGACATTCCCATCGATCCCTACACCCTGGCCATGTGGAGCAAGAAGGTGCAGGGAGTGCTCTTCGGCGACGCCCAGTTCCAAACCGACATTCCCCGCTACGTGCAGCTTTTCGAGGAGGGGCGGATCGACCTGGATGGCATGGTCACCCAGGAACTGCGGCTGGAGGACATCAACACCGCCGTGGAGAACGTGCTGGCCGGCAACAGGGTCGCACGGCAGGTGATCCGGTTCGATTGAGGCGGCGGCTCATTCCTTCAACCCGGCCCGGCGGAGCAGCGCGATCCATTCATCGACCGCCGCGCCATCGCGGAGCCCCATCTCCCGCCAGTCCTGTTGGATGGCGGCCAATCCATAATCGCTGCTGGCGGGCAGCGTTTCGGCCAGTACCTTCGCCCCGGATTCCCCGCCCAGCTTGAGGATGCCAACGATCTGCCCCAACCGGGCGTCCCGCTGGATGCGCGGGGTGACCGCCCGGGCCCGCAAGACGGAAAAACCGGCCAGGGCGTCCTCCCACCTCCCGGCCATCAGATAGATCCAAGCCTCCCGCGCCGAGTCCCCCTCCTCTGCGTGTGGGGAAAGGCGCATGGCGCGTTGCATGACCGGCATGGCGCGCCCCGCTTCTCCGTTCAGGGCGAGACTCCAGGCCAGTCGGGAAAGCGCCGCGGCATGGTTGGGAGCCAGGGCCACGGCCCGTTGGGCCAGGGCCACAGCCCCGGCGTGGTCGCGGTGGCGTTGCGCGAGGCGGGAGAGCAGGGTCAGCGCGTCGGGCCAGTTCGCCGTGTTGAGTGCCCGCCGGCCCCAGCTTTCGGCCAGGCCGTGGGCGTCCTCGCGGTTTTTCAACCAGCCGCGTTCGGCCGCCTTCAGATAGAGCCATCCCAGTTCCGCCATGGCCCGGGCATATTTGGGATCCAACTCGATGGCCCGTTTCAAATGCTGAGTGGCCAGCGCGTTCGCGCCTCGCTGGGAGCGCCGGCCAAGCTCCTTCGCCCTCAAGAACAAATCGTAGGCTTTCGGGTTCGAGGTAAAAGGAGGCGCGAGGAGGGGGGTGGCGGCGGGAGTGGCGGCGGTGGCGGCCCCCGTCTTCCCCGCCAACTGGCCGAGAACCCGCGCCACGATGTCGCCCTGATAGGCGAACATTTGGTTGACATGCCCGTCGTACTCACGTTCCCACACCACCTTGCCGGTGGCGGCCTCGATGAGCCGGGCGCGGACGAGCAGGAAACCCGCCAGCTTTTGCACCCCTCCCTCCAGCAGGTGGGACACTCCCAGCGCCCGCCCGATTTGGGAGCGTTCGGGCCGCTCTTGCGCATAGGCCAGCGCCGAGCGATGGGCGATCACGAACAGCCCTGGCTTGTTTCCCAGCTTGACCGACAGGGTTTCCGCCACGCCGTTGGACAGGAACGTCTCGTCGGGATCGTTGTTGATATTCTCGAACGGCAGCACGGCCAGGGAAGGTATTTTGGGCAGCGGCGGGCCAATGCTTTCGCCGATGGAAGGCGCCCCGGCCTTTCCCACGGCCCGCTCGGCATACCCTTTCATCAGCACCCAGGCGCCGCTCACCAGAGACACCATGACGATCACCATCGCGATGGCGGCCAGTTTTTGCCGATTTTGGAGGAGGGTCATGGGGTTCCGGGCAGATTCCGGGTCAGTGAGAAAAACAGGGGTTGCAGCCTCCAGTATATACCGGTTTGGCTTCGCCCGATAACCGAAATCTTCCCTCCATTTTCCGTTCCGGTTAAAAATTGATAAAATTCCCCTGACAAATATTTATTTCGCAACTCCCCGAGGCCGCGGCTGAAAAAAATTGCAGGCTAAATGACGGCACACTCGATGGTGACAAGATCGGTGGTGAGGGCGCCAGGGTTCGCCGCGC
>JACZSY010000082.1 GCA_022573975.1 SAR324 cluster bacterium
AGTCCCGGCCTTCCACCAGCCGTTTGCCCGCCAGCGAAACCAGGGTGGCCTTGAAGGGAGTACCGGCGGCCGCGGAAGAAACCCCCGCGAACTCGCCTGTGAGGTCCCAAAAGCTGGCCGGGACGAACTCGAGGCGTTCCCGCTCCCGATTGACGATCATGCGCACCGCCACGCTCTGCACCCGTCCCGCCGAGAGTTTCGGGGCGATCTTGCGCCAGAGCACCGGAGAGATCTCGTAGCCATAGAGCCGGTCCATCACCCGGCGGGTTTCCTGGGCCGTCACCAGCCTCAGGTCGATTTCCCGGGGGGACTGGAGCGCCTTTTCGATGGCTTCTTTGGTTATCTCATGGAAGACCAGCCGCTGAGTGGGAACCTTGGGCTGCAACACCTCCTTGAGGTGCCAACTGATGGCTTCTCCTTCCCGGTCCTCGTCCGTGGCCAGGTAGAGCCGGTCGGCGTCCTTGAGCAGGGCCTTCAGTTTGGCCACCTGCTTCTTCTTGTCCGCGGGGATGATGTAGAGGGGCTTGAACTGATTGTCCACGTCGATGCTCAGGCGGGCCAACGGGGTGCCCTTGACCGCCTCGGGTATTTCACTGGCCGACTCGGGCAAATCGCGGATGTGACCGATGGAAGACTCGACGATAAATTGGTCCTGGTCCACGAATTGGGAGATGGTGCGCGCCTTGGTAGGCGACTCGACGATGACGAGGGTTTTGCCCATGCGGATCGATTTCACCCCCCGGGGGTGGGTGTCTCGCGATTTGAGGTTTCCGTTGCCTGCCGCCCTGCGCGCCCCATGGTTGCAAGCGGAGGGGTTTGCACAGCGTTCCGTTTTGGACATCGGACAGGGCGGGAAGGTTCAAATCCCACCCGATACGTTCAGGCGAGCACGTATCGATTGTCCGAAGATTGATATATATCGCCCGAAAGTTCCAGTTCTAGCAAGAGGCCGATTAATTTTTCGATGGGCAGGCCCAATTCCCCCGATAGCTCATCGGGATGCATGGGGCCAACCTTGAGGACTTCGGCGATTCGTTTTTTCTCCCCTTCCAAAGCCTTCAACACCGCACCGTGGGTTTTTTCGGGCTCGCGCACGCTCCGCCCCTTGGCCGGCTGGGCGCCGGTTGCCCCCGCGCCGATCGCGGCCCCACCGCCGCCGAGCCCCGGCGCCAGCGCCTTGAGCAGGTCCTCCGCATGGCGCACCAGCGACGCCCGGCCTTCGTGGATCAGGCGGTTGGTGCCCACGCTGGCCTCCTGGCCCAGGTTGCCCGGCACGGCGAACACCGGCCGCTGGTAATTCATGGCGAACCCCGCCGTGATCAGCGCCCCGCTTTTTTCCCCCGCTTCCACCACCAGCACCGCGTCGGAGATGCCGCTGATGACCCGGTTGCGGATGGGGAAATTCCGGGCCAGGGGCTGGGCGTCCATGGGAAATTCTGAAAGCAGCGCGCCGCCTTCCGAGACCCGCTGGGCCAGCTCGATGTTTTCCTTGGGATAGACCCTGCCCAGGCCGCCCCCAAAAATGGCCAGGGTCGGCAGTCCGTTGGCCAGGGCCTGGACATGGGCCGCCGTGTCAATGCCCCGGGCCAGGCCGCTCACGATGACCACCGGCGGCTGAACGTCCGCCAGCCCAGAGAGCAAATCGGCAACCACCCGTTCCCCATAGCGGCTGTGATCGCGGGTGCCCACCACGGCCAGCACCGGGGATTCCCGCTCCGGCATGGCGCCCTTGCAATACAGCAGGACGGGAGGAAAGTTGACCCCCTTCAAACGCTCGGGGTATTCGGGCGCGGAGATGGGGATCACCCTGGCTCCATTGCGTTCCACCCGCTCGATTTCCTTGCGCAAAACCGGCGCGTCCCTGGCCGCGGCGATCCGTTCGGCCAGCTCCGGGCGGATGCGGCCCGCCCCGGAAATGGCCTTGGCGCTGGCCGAGAGCAGGCTCGCGGGTTCCTCGAAGCGCTCCAGCAACACCGACAGGGTCTTGGCCCCCAGACCTTCCACCAGGTACAGGGCCAGCCAGCTTTCCTCCAGAGGACTCATCCCGGCAGACCGCCGGGGTTCTTCGCGCGGGGGGATGGCCGGCCTGGGTTTTCCTTGGCCGGATAAAACCCCGCCGGAATAAACCCCGCCGGGTTTTCCCTCGCCATGGTGTCCCTGCTTTTCACCTCAATGGCGCTGGAGGAGGCCGGAGGCTTGGCGGTATCGGAATTTTTGCCGGAATTGCGCCATCTCTCGAATCCGGTTTGGTAAAACCGCTCCAGTTCCTCCGCCAGGCCCGGCTGCTGGTTTTTGCGATAGGACTGGATCAACCGCTTCAGCACCTGTTCTGAATCGGGATAATTGGGAAATTTTTTCAAAAGGTACAAATACCGGCTCACCGCGGCGTTGAATTGACCCCGTTCGAAATAGAAATCGGCCACCATGTGCTCATGGGCGGCCAGGGCTTTGTGGGCCTCACTGAGATAGCTGCGGATTTCCTCCAGAAACATGCTGTTGGGATAGAGGAAGAAAAACCGCTGGAATTCCTGGATGATCCTCCGGTTGGGTTCCATGTTTCTTTCGATTTCACGAGAGGGGAAAAATACCCCGGTGATGCTCTTCCTGTGCTGCACCACCACCAGTTTGTAGAGAATATAGGAAGTGAGGTGGGAATTCTGATTGGTGGTGAGAAACAGCCGGTAATTGGTTTCCGCCTCTTCCCAATTGTCCAGCCCGAAGTTCAAATCCCCTATTTTCAGGAAACTGAAAGACCCCAGCAGCGTGCCTGGGTTTTGATCGGCGATTTCCTGGTATTTTGCGATGGCATCGGAAATCAACCCCTGGTTTTCCATTCCTTCCGCCTGCATGTAGGAAACCCGGGCCGGAATCCTGATTTTAGGCTCGACGCTCTCGCAGCCCGCCAAGGCCAGCATGATGAAGGCCAGCATGATGAGCGGCAGCCACAAAAAACCACGGACCCGCGTTGGGGATGAATGGGGAGGTGTGTTCATGGGAAAATGTTGTGTTCCGTTTTCAATTGGAAGCCTGCTCGTTCAACCCCGGGATGGGTTTCTTGAAGAGGGGCGATGCCTCCGTGAATAGCTTGATCACTGGGCCAGGGGATGCTGGCGTTTTTTGGTCATAACCAGTCCCCGGGATGGGTCACAAGCTGCTTGAGAAGCCATGGCGGCAGGTTGTTCAATCCGGTTTCTTCAAATACCACCCTCTCCATCGGCTTTTTCGCCGGGCGCCTCGGCCGGGGATTGCGGAGGATGGCCAAGGTTGCGCTTGGCCGTGGCCCGCAGCAGATGATCCATCAGCACCAGGTTGATCATCGATTCCACCATCGGCACCGCGCGGGGCAGCACGCAGGGGTCGTGCCGCCCCCGTCCGCGCAGGGTGACCGGGCGCCCCTCCCGGTCCACGGTCTGTTGGGCGTGGGCGATGGTGGCCGTGGGTTTGAAAGCCACCCGCAGCACAATGTCTTCCCCATTGGAAATGCCGCCCTGAATCCCTCCCGAACGGTTGGTGACGGTGCGGATTTTGCCGTCCCGCATTTCAAAGGCGTCGTTGTGTTGCGAGCCGGTGAGCAGCACCGAATCGAACCCCATCCCGAATTCCACGCCTCGGGTGGCGGGCAGGGACATGACCGCCTTGGCCAGTTCGGCGGTGAGCTTGTCGAAGACCGGCTCGCCCAGGCCGGCCGGGACGCCGCGCACCACGGCCTGGAGAATGCCTCCCACACTGTCGCCCGCCTTGCGGGCCTGTTCGATGCGGGCGATCATCCGTTCGGCGGCCTGTGGGTCGGGGCAGCGCACCGGGTTGGCTTCGATCGCCGCTTCGGTGACCGTGTCCATGTCGATTTCGGCGCGCACCTCATGCACCTGGATCACATAGGCCAGGGTGTGGATGCCGTGGTGTTGGGCCAGGATCTTGCGGGCGATGGCTCCGGCGGCCACCCTGCCGATGGTTTCCCGTGCGCTGGCGCGCCCCCCGCCCTGCCAGTTGCGCAGCCCGTATTTTTCCTCATAGGTGAAATCCGCGTGGCTGGGCCGATAGACGTCCTTGAATTCGGTATAGGCCTCCGGCCTGGCGTCCTCGTTTTCCACCATGATCGAGATGGCGGTGCCCAGGGTGCGTCCCTCGAACACGCCCGACAGAATACGGGCCAGGTCTTTTTCCTTGCGCTGGGTGGTGATACTGCTCTGTCCGGGCCTGCGCCGGTCCAGTTGCGGCTGAATATCCGCCTCGCTCAACAGAATTCCAGCCGGGCAGCCATCGACCACCACGCCGACACCTCCCCCGTGGGACTCGCCCCAGGTGGTGATGCGGAAAATCTGTCCAAAACTGTCGCCCATGTGATCCGGCGCCGCCTTTCGATTGGATTTCATGCCGCGGGCCGGGGCCGTGTTCCCGGCCGCCATGACCCTGCTCCATCATTTTATATACCATAACCGCGCCCGCCGGAAACATGCCATGTGCATTTGCACTGATGGCGTTTTGCCGTGTTCCTGCCGTTCGGGTGTTTGAGGCGAGGCGGGGGGCGCTGTTTTACCGGCCTTTCAGGCTTTCCAGGCCCCGCTTGGCCTCCGCGTTGTCCGCTTCAAGCTCCAATGCCCGGGCGAATGCGCTCCTGGCGCCTGGCGTGTCTTTCAGTTCAATCCGCACGGTCCCCAAAGTGGCCCAGGTGCGGGCCTTCTCCGGATCGAGCCGCATCAGTTTGCGCAGCGTGTTCTGGGCCGTCTCCCATTTTTTTTCCGCCATATCGATTTTGGCCAGCCGGTACAGGCTTTCATAGTCCTTTTCATTTTCCACCAGGGCTGTCCGGTAGGCTTTCCTGGCCGCATCGAATTCCCCGTTTTTTTCCTGGGCCAGCCCCAGGAAATGATGGATTTCCGCCTCTTGCGGATTGTCCTGGGCCAGCCGCCGCAGGGTGGGGATCGCATCGGCGTGCCGCCCGGTGCGGATCAGGATGCGTCCCAGGTAAAGGAACGGAAGGTAGTCCTCCTGCTCCTTCCCGGCGGCTTCCATGAATTTGTCCTGTGCCTCTTCCCACTGTTCGTTTTCGAAATAGGCTTTTGCCTCCGTGACCAAATTGCGGTAGCCCGAGGGCGCGATGAGCCCCTTGCTGGCCTTGAGTTTTCGCCATTTGGCGATGAGCGGGTCGAAAATTCCCCCCTGAAAGGCGGGGTCTGCTGGGCCTCGCCGGCTGGGATCCAGGTTGGGGGCGATTTCCAGCGCCCGGCCCATGTACTGGTTGCTGGCCCCGGTGGAAAGCCCGGCATTGAGGGCCAGCACGGCGAAGGCGAGGGCATTGAGCGGATTTTTGAAACGAGCCATGGAGACATCGCTATGCGCCTGGAAATTCTCGTTGAGAAAGAAATGGATTTCTCCCTTCAGGGCCTGGCGGCCGGAGTGATCCGGATCCCGGCGATATGCGGCATGGATGAAGCCCCGGGCCTTGAGCAACAGGGTTCTGCGCAGGGTTCCTTTCGGGTGAAAGAGCAGCGCCTGTTCCAGGTATAACCGGGCCAATGCTTCCCCCACCCTCCCCCGCAGCCCTGGCGTTTGGGCCAGGCGGGTCAGTTTGGCGATGCGTTCCGGCCGGCTGGTCAGAGTGTCTTTTCCGGTGTCTTTTCCGGCCGTTTTTCTGGTGGATTTTCCGGTGGCTTTTCCGGTGACTTTTCCGGTGACTTTGTTCCGCGGCTGGGAAAGAAGCGAGTAGACAGCCCGGACGTCATCCCACTTTTGGGGGATATGGCCCGTGATGTCTCTCCGATCCAACGGTTGCTTGAAGGCCAGGGTCTTTTGCAGTGCCGCGAACACCCGCGAGAGCAGTTCCCCGGGGTCTTCCCTGGCGGGTTGAAACCGGAAGGTGAGCAGAAGCAGGGTGGCCGGCGCGGCCCCGGGAAACCAGACCCCCAGCCGAACCTCCGTCAATCGCATCACGCGCTGGGTGGTGCCCACCACGATGGCATCCACCCCCATCGCGTCCAGTTGCTTCCGGGTGGGGGCGGCCAGGCCGCTCAATCCCAATCGGCGGCGCCAGTAGCCGGCCGTGCCCGCTTCCATCACGGCCACGCGGGGGCGATGGAGAAAGGCGGTGACGATCCGATCCCGGAGGAAATGGCCCAGCCAATCCTCTCCACCCTCCCGCTCCCGGCGGTTTTCAAAAGGCATCACCGCCACGGCGAATGCCCGGGGTTGGGCGGACAGGGGCGGCGCGGGGAAGACCGGCACGGAGCAGAAAAGCGTGAAAAACACCAGCGCGGAGAATGCCGGACGCCACCGCGCCCATCGGCTGAGCCTCCACGGAAAGAACACCGGCGCCCTGGGGAGCGGGCAATGGGCGAACCGCCGCGTCAATCCTTTTGGAAGCCTTGCCATTCCTCCCTCCGGCAATCCGCGCTGGGAGCATTCAATTTTGGCGGGAAAAATTTTGGCGGACCCCTTCACCGCCGCCTTCGGTGCCGTCTTCGGTGAGGCCGTTCATTGGCGGAACCCAAAGCGCCCGTGTGAAGCGGGGGAAGCGCATGGCAGGGAAAGCGGACCGGCCGCGACGGACGAATGGCCAAGGGGGTCTTCCCTGGCCTTTTTTCGTGAGGCGCCTGGCTCGGGCAGCAGGAAAAACGGGCATGCCGTCCTGCGCCGAACGCGTGGATAGAGGTCTTCCACCCATGACAAACCATCGCCAAAGCCGCCGCGCCGGGCTGAAATTGATTCCACCCCGGCCCGGCGCCATCGGCATGATCAGGATCGTCTCAGGCCGGGCGGCCAGCCCTGGGAGGATTCCGCGTTCAGGCGGCTTAGAATTCCGGCGCCGTGCGATTCATTCCCATTCCCGGGCCCTCCATTGGCGCACCCATGTTGTCTTCGGGTTCCGGGTTGGAAAAGGATGACGTGGGCTCTGGGTGATTTTCATCGACGCCCTCGATTTTTAGCAACAATTGACGCAGTTGCTCTTCGAGGCGTTGTCTTTCCTCCTTCAGCACCCTGTTTTCGGAGCGAAGGCCTTCAATGGTGTCGACGGCGGTGGTGACCCGGCTTTCTAACGCGTTGATCAACTCGTTGGACATGGCAAAATCCCTTTTGGCCAATGATCCAGGGGGATGGTTTGTTTCGTGGACAAGTCTCAATCTTCCTGGGTTGTTGAGACTTCAACCCACTGTATACCGAAATCGAGGGCGGGGCACAATAGAAAAAGCCAATTTTTTTAGGGGCATGAGAAATTTCTTGCCCCCGCCGGGGTTCCAGCGAGGCGGAAAGAACGCGCGGAGGCCCGGCCCGGCGATGGATCGATTTCAGCATTTCAGCGAGAGATGGAATGTCCTTTCTTCAGATTACAAACAGGAAGCGGGAAGCCGGTTAGAGTACGGGAGGAAGATCCCCGATCGCATCGTCCACCGAGTCGTAAACGGGAATTTTTTTGGAGAGCTTGGTCAGATCGAATATACGTTTGGCCGTAGGGTCCGCTTGCACGAACATCATTCTGTGGGATCGGTCTTTCCAGTGTTCCTCGAAAAGATTCAATACGTTGATAATGTCTCCGATCAGAATCGTGGTGAAGGTGATTCCCTTGATGTTGAAGATGATGAATCTTGATTCGCGAATGATGTCCCGCACCTGTTCCACCAGGAGGTCGTCCGTGTCCGTGACGGCTCGCAACGTCAGCACCACCGCGGAATTTTCGAGTTTCAATATTGCCATGATGCCTCCGTGAAGTTGAAATTCCCATGGAGTATTCGCCCAATGGCGCCAGCCAAGGGTTCGTTCTCCGGTCAACGGAAAAGCCGCCCCCAGGAGATTCGGCGAAGCCTCCTCGAGGCGGGAACGCGCCATAAAGATTTTGTGAAAAACTTTGGTTAACCCCAATCTAAAACACCTTCAATCCGCTTTCAACCATGGATTTCAGAAAATTTATGGGTGGTCCTTTATTATAAACGGCATTTTTCCGTGAAGGTGCCGTGGACCGAATTTTCCCGGCGCCGCAATAGGGCAGGGGCGCGGCAGGTAAAGGCGCGGGAGGGGGCCCAGGCCGGAATTTCACAAGACTGTTTTTGCCCGGTCCTTGCGCCGGGCCATATGGAAATCCTTCCTGCCTGCATTTCCCGGCAGGGCTTTTATGATATACCGTGGGCTACCCAACAGGGCATGGGAAGGGCCGCGCATAGTTCCTTCAGCAGGGCGCATCCTTTTTGACGGGTGCATTCCCTGCCTCTCGCGGCGATAAAAGGCGGGGGGTTCGATGCCTCGCCGGGCGCGGCGGGGTCACCCATATTACGCGCATGAAATCGTCAACCAAAATAATCGCTCACAGGGGGAATGCTTGCGGGGCGCCGGAAAACACCCTCGAGGCCTTCCGCCAGGCCGTGGAACTCGGCGCTCACGGGGTGGAACTGGACGTGCAACTCAGCAGTGACGGGGTGCCGGTGGTGATTCACGACGAGACCCTGGAACGAACCACCGATGGCGCGGGCGCGGTGGCGGAACATTCCGCGGCGGAAATCACGGCCTTGAGCGCCGGATTGTGGTTCGACCCCCCTTTTCCCGCGGCCCGGCCGCCCACCCTGGATGCCGTGTTGGAAGTCCTCTCACCGGCCGGGCTGGAGATTCACCTGGAGTTGAAAACGGACATTCATCCGTATCCTGGACTGGCGGAAGCGGTTGCGGCGCTGGTCGGGCGGCGGGCGTTGGGGGATCGGGTGATGATTTCTTCCTTCAATCATCATACCTTGAAGGAAGTCAGGCGGTGCGCCCCGGAACTCCCGCTGGCCGCGTTATTGTCCGGCCGGATGATCGCGCCATGGGATTATGCCGTCCGTGAGGGATTCCAGGCCCTCCATCCGGAATACCGTTCGGTGGACGCTGAGTTGGCCGAAAACTGCCGGGAGCGGGGCCTGGCCCTGCGCGCCTATACCGTGGACGATGCGGAGGCCGCCAGGCGCCTGATGAACCTGGGCCTGGACGGCATCATGACCAACGTGCCCGGCCGGATGTTGTCCCTGCAACAGAGCTTGTCGCTGTAAAAACCGATCGGCCAATGATGCGCGCCCAGGCGGGGGTTTTCCCCGCGACAGCAGGGCGGTAGGGAAACAGCGGAGGAGCCGGGAAAAAACAGCACAGCCGGGGAACACCCCAGCGGCCGGAGGAGCGCGCGTAAAAAGCGTAGCGAAAACGGGAGCATTCGATGGCATGGCTCAATAAACGGCTCTTGATCAACGGCAAGGCCACGCCCCTGGCGTCGGATTTCGTGAGGCTGAAGCTGAACGAGGTGGGGGAAGGATTTTTTGAAGTGCTCGAACAACCCCGCTCCGAAGGCCGGGCCCTGGTGGAATTCTATGCCGGCGTGAACGGGAAGGAGGAATACCTGGTTTTCACCGGCGCCTTGAGGGAAGTCAAACAGATGGGAGAGGGGCGTTTCCGGGTGACCGCCCGGGAATTGTGCATGGTGCTGGACCTGAACATCATCATCAACATGGGGCGCTGCACCGCGCGTGAGGTCATCGCCAAGATCGAACGGGAAACCGGACTGAAATTCCTGCTGCCCAAGGGCGCCTACTACCTGGACGAAAACCGGCTGCAATTCACCCATTACGGCACGGCGGCCAACGCCATCAAAGCCGTCACCGACAAATGGGATCTGAAGGAAATGGTCTGGTTTCAACTCCCCGATGGAAGGATGTATTGGGGGCATTGGACCCAAGGGCCCTATACCCGCGCCCCGCTGCCGATCGAAGCGAAGCTGATGAGCGAAATGAACGACAAGTCACGCACCCTGATGCTCCCCTACATCCCCGCCCTTCGTCCGGGCATGCTGGTGGAGTCCGATTTCCGCTTCCGCATCGACGGACTGGTGTTCACCGGAGAGAAGTTGAAGGTGAACTGGACCAAGGTCTGATGGGGGGGACACCGAACAGCGACTGCCTTTTAGCCACAGATAAACACAGATAAACACTGATTTGAACCGCGAACAGCGAACTGCTTTTTCCACAGATTTCGCGGATTACATGGATTTTAACTGCGAACCACAACAGCGGGCCTCACCCCGTACTCACCACAAACAGCATGGTGAGTACGACCCTCTCCGAGCGCGGAGAGGGTGTCTAATCTTCCTATACCTTTGTTAATACGACGTTTTTACCATCTCCACGGGCTGTTCAAACACACAGGGAGAGGGCCGGTGAGTTGTTGCCCCCCTGTCCTGAGCCTGTCGAAGGGCGGGGTGAGGCCTCGTGGGCGGGGAGGGGCCTCGCAGTTCATCCGCGGTTCCAATTATAGTGTGCGGTTAAAAGCAGTGAGGTCCCGTCAAAAGGTTTGTAAATCTGTGTTCATCAGTGGCTAAAATGCGGTTCCCCGGCCCGCCCTATTGGGGATTGGTGTTGATTTCGATCAAAATATTATCCGGATCGCGGAAGTAGAGCGAGCCTTGCTCCTCGGTGCCATGAATGTCGTAGGGAATGCCAGACTGCTTCAGGTTGGCCAGGATCGCCTGGTATGCTTCCGGTTTGGCCTTGATGGCCACATGGTGCATGCTCCCGATCCCGCGCGCGGTGGCGTCGCTCCCAAGTTGTGGGAAATCGAAGAAGGCCAGCAGGTTTCCGCCGCCCATATCCAGAAAAATGTGGGTGGAAGACGGTTCGTCCCGATTCTGGATGATCCGCGTGAGGCGCATGTTCACCACCTCGGTGTAAAAGCGGATGGTCTCCTCGATGTCCGAGCAGATCAGCGCCAGATGGTGAACCCCGCCGGTGCCGGGCGGTTCCGGGACGGTTTCGCCTCCGGCCAGGAATTGCCGCCTCAGTTCCTCCCGCCTGGCCTCGTAGTTGTGCTGTTCGGTCATGTTTCGCCTCCCTCCCGGTGTGTTGACAAAGGAATCCCGCCGATTATGCCACCGCCCGCGATGCCGCGCCACCTTTGCTTTCTCTCCGGCCCACGCAATGCGGCCAATGAGGGGAACCGCGAACCGCTTTCATCCACAGATTGCGCAGATGACACAGATTAAAACCGCGAACTGCTTTTGGAACCGCCGATGAATGGGGGTGGACGCGGATTTAACCGTGAACCGCAACTGCCTTTTAGCCACTGATGAACACAGATCAACACTGATTTGAACCGCGAACTGCTTTTGGAACCGCCGATGAACGGGGATGGACGCGGATTTAACCGCGAACCGCAACTGCCTTTTGGCCGCGGATGAATGCGGATCAACACTGAGTTGAACCACGAACTGCAAAGCCCCCCCTTTGCCCTCCGGAATCCAATCCGGTAAGTCAGGAATACCGAGCCCCGCCGCTGGATCGTGGCCGAGGAAGGCGGCGGCGCACCTTTTCCCGGAGACATCACATGCTCGCCCCCAATCGCTTGAAGGCCCGGCTCAAGGCCGGGAAGCCCACGATCGGCTGCTGGGTTTTTCTCTCGGACGCCGATTCCATCGAACTGCTTTCCCTGTGCGATTTCGACGCCTTCATCATCGACCATGAGCACATCGGGGCCGATTTGCGCACCCTGGTGGGGCAACTGCGCGGGGCGCGGGCCGGAGACACCGCCTGCCTGGTGCGCGTTCCCTCCCACGACCCGGTTTACATCAAGCGCGTGCTGGACACCGGGGTTGACGGCCTGGTGGTGCCCACCGTGGAGTCCGCCGGGGAGGCCCGGGCCATTGTCGCCGCCACCCGCTACCGCCCCCATGGCGGCAACCGGGGCGTGGGCTATCCCGAGTCCCGCGCGGCGCGCTGGGGGCTGGCCGAGGCGGAATACCCCGCCCGCTACCGCGAGGAACTGATCATCACGGTGATCGTGGAAACCCGCCGGGGCTTCGAAAACGTGGAGCAGATCGCCGCCGTGGAGGGCGTGGACATCGTCTTCCTGGGGCCGGGCGATCTGGCCGCCGATCTCGTCGACGACTTCTCGCGGCTGGGCCGGATCGGCAGTTACGATATCCCGGAACTGGCCCGGCTGATGGCCGAGGCCGAGCGCATCCTGAAGGGCCGCGACGACTGCTGGATGGGAGGGCTGGCCCGCGACGCGGCGGGAGGGCGGGCCTTGTTCGACAAAGGCTACCACTTCGTCACCCCCACCGCCGACGCCTGGCTCCTCGCCGACGCGGCCAAGGCCATGCTGAAGGAAGTGCGGGGGTGAGGTGTTGCGGGGCTGTGGGGGCAAAGGGCTGGCGCCACCGGAAGTGGGTCGGACGGGGTGTGTCCACGAGCCAGACACACAACCCCATCCATCCGCGTTCATCGGTGGTAAATGCTGCTTGCATTTCGCAGTTCATCAGTGTTTATCTGTGTTCATCTGTGGCTAAAAATGCAGTTCGCGGTCCCCCCACCTCCCGAGAAAAAGATGGACCCGGCCCTGGACGTTTGCGAAAATTTACCCTATAGAAGCATATTCTCGCTCTCACCTCAGGGATCATCATACATCGACGGCACCTCCGGCTCCGGGACAGCCGGCGCGGGCGCCGTATGATTTGTGGGGTCCCCATGAAATACCCGCTCCTGCGTTCCTTGAGCCTTACCGCGGCCTTGCTCCTGCTGCCGCTCACCGCCCTGGCGGAAGAATCCACCATCGACAGCGGCGACACCGCCTGGATGCTCATTTCGACGGCCCTGGTGATGTTGATGATCCCGGGCCTGGCGCTGTTCTATGGCGGCATGGTGCGTTCCCAGAACGTGCTGTCCACCATCATGCACTCCATGGTCGCCCTGGGGTTGATCACCATCCAATGGGTGGTGATCGGTTACACCCTGTCTTTCGGGAAGGACTATTGGGGCTTCATCGGGGGATTCGATTACATCTTCCTCAACGGCGTGGGTTTCGAGCCCTCGAGCTATGCGGGCACCATCCCCGCCCTGGTGTTCATGATGTTCCAGGGGATGTTCGCCATCATCACCCCGGCCCTCATCTCCGGGGCCATCGCGGAGCGGATGAAGTTCTCCACCTACTGCGTGTTCATCGTGGCCTGGGCCACGCTGGTCTACGATCCCATCGCCCACTGGGTGTGGGGCGGCGGCTGGCTGACCGATTTTGGCTCTCTGGACTTCGCGGGCGGGACGGTGGTGCATCTCAACTCGGGCATCTCCGCGCTGGTGCTGGCCCTGCTGATCGGCAAACGATTGTCCTACGGCCACGAACCGATCTATCCCAGCAACCTGCCCATCACCATGCTGGGCGCGGCACTGCTCTGGTTCGGCTGGTTCGGTTTCAACGCGGGCAGCGCCCTGTCGGCCGGGGGCCAGGCGGCCCAGGCCTTCGTCACCACCCAGATCGCCGCCAGCGCCGCGTTGGTTTCCTGGATGCTGATCGAATGGTGGCACGCCAAAAAGCCCAGCATGCTGGGCGCGGCCTCGGGCATCGTGGCCGGGTTGGTGGCCATCACCCCCGGCGCCGGATTCGTCGGGCCCATGGGCGCGCTGGCCATCGGCCTGATCGCCGGGGTGGTCTGCTACTTCGGCGTGCTGATGAAACGCCCCCTGGGCTATGACGATTCCCTCGACGTGTTCGGCATCCACGGCATCGGCGGCGCCGCCGGGGCGTTGCTGACCGGCGTGTTCGCCACCAACTTGTTCAATGACGAGGCGACGGTGGGATTGATCCACGGCAACCTCGAACTCATGGGCAAGCAACTCGTCAGCGTGGGCGCGACCATCGTCTATGCCGGGGTCGTGACCTTTCTCATCGTCAAGGTGCTCGATCTCACCATGGGCCTGCGCGTGGAGGAAGACGGAGAGCGCGAGGGACTGGACATCGACCAGCACGGAGAACAGGCCTACCGCCTGCACTAAATTAAGCGTGGAACGGGCACACGGCGGGAAGCCGCGCGGATTTGTTTTCCCGCGGTTTTCCCGTCTTGACGCCGGCGGTCAGCCGGGTCCCGGTTTCATCGCTCCGAGGCGAGCACGTATTCCACGCTCTGAGCCACCAGCCCGCGGAACGCCGGCCCATCGTCCAGCATCCGCCGCGGGATCACCACGTATTCCTTCTTGATGTGGCCCTTGGGGAAGTATCGCAAGGGCGTACCGCCCTCGCGTTCCAGCAACTCCGCGCGCGGCCCGGGGGGCAGCTTGAGGGCCAAGCCGAATTTGCCGTAGGACACGAACAGTTTTCCATCGGCATAGCCCGCGACGGCGCCGAAGACCGCCTTGAACTCGAGCGCCCGGGCGGAAAAATCCTCCGGCAACGAGGCGGCGAGAATGCCGCTCAGCGCGCGCCTGAATCCCTCATTCATGGGCGCCCTCGTGGTAGGGCGTACACGCAGCCCCTCCGCCTGCTCTCTCCGCCATGTTTTTCGGGGAATTGGTCACATGTCTTCATCGTCTTTCCATGCCATTACCATGTCGCGGAAAAGGGTCGAGGCTCCGCCGATCAGTTTGGAGGCGCCAATCGGCCCCCAGGGGTTTGCCTCCGTTACCAAGATTTTGGAAGTGGAATCCACGGCCATACCGTCCGTGCGTTCCTTGTTGTCGCTCCTGGAGAGAATACCCCATGAGGAATTGGAAAACGGAGGGCCCATCGTTTTTCCAGCTGATAATGTTTCCGGCGCATGGCGCTTCCGGCTCATTGTCACAATCTCCTGGATCTCTGTTGCATTGTGACGTTAAATAATTAAAATAATTGATTAAAATGCTTGACAGCGAAATCCTTCATCCTACACTGAACGGTAACCGTACACCCAAATTAATCGACAATGGAAAAGGATATCGCCATGAGCCTGAGACTTGGAGACACCGCCCCCGATTTCACCCAGGATTCCACCGAAGGTCCGATTCATTTCCACCAAGCCATCGAGGGAAAATGGGCCGTGCTGTTTTCGCATCCCAAGGATTTCACGCCGGTCTGCACCACGGAACTGGGCGAGGTGGCGCGCCTGAAACCCGAGTTCGAAAAGCGAGGCGTGGTGGTGTTTGGCCTGAGCGTGGACCCGGTGGAAGACCATCGGCGCTGGGCCGCGGACATCGAAGAGACCCAGGGTCATGCCTTGAACTTTCCCCTCATCGCCGATGCGGATCGGAAAGTCTCGACCCTGTACGACATGATTCATCCCAACGCCAACGATACCTTGACGGTGCGATCCGTGTTCGTGATCGACCCGTCCAAGAAGATCAGGCTCACCATCACCTACCCCGCCAGCGCGGGCCGCAACTTTCAGGAAATTTTGCGCACCATCGATTCCCTGCAACTGACCGACAACCACAAGGTGGCCACTCCGGTCAATTGGCAACATGGCGAGGACGTGATCATCGTGCCCACGCTCACCGACGAAGAGGAAATCAAAAAACTCTTTCCAAAAGGCTACAAGGCCCTCAAGCCATACCTGCGCATCACCCCTCAGCCAAACCTGGAGGAATAAGGACGGGGGATGGAGCCGCAAGCGCCCGCCGGCCGTAGCCGGCGCCCCGTTCCTCGCTCCGTTGCTGTTCAGCTACATGGGATTGCTGGGCATCATTATTATGATGGCCCCCAAGGGCGGCCAGGGAATCACCGCCCCCGGCGAGGGATAACACCGCCCCCGGCGATGCGAAAAGCCCTTCCTGGGAGCGGTGGAAGGGGTAGCGCTTCATCCCGCCGCCGTGAGGGGAAATGCGAACGGCATTTTAGCCACTGATGAACACAGATAAACAGGGATGAACCGCTAACTGCTTTAATACAAAATTGGGGTTTAATTCCCCGCCCCTTGGGGCGGGGTCATTCATTAGTGGACCTTTGTGGTTAAATGTGCTTTGCTTTCCTGAAATCATCCATGGAGGGATTTTCATGAGAGCAGCAGTGAGGATTGTCTTGACAGAACAGGAACAAGCCACTTTGGAGCGTTGGGTGCGTGGCCGTGTAACCGAGGCGCGTCTTGTCCAGCGCGCGCGGATTGTGCTGGAAGCGGCGCAAGGGCGCACCGACAAAGCAATTGCCGAAATGGTGGAGCTCGGCCGGCGTGCGGTCGGCCGTTGGCGGCGCCGTTTTGCGGAGAAACGGTGTGCGGGGATCGAAAAAGACCTTCCCCGCTCGGGCCGCAAGCCGGTGAAGCGCGGCAAGATGACGCGTTTGATTATCAGCACGACCACCCAGCAAAAGCCGC
>JACZSY010000083.1 GCA_022573975.1 SAR324 cluster bacterium
GGAAAAGCCCAAAAGCATCCTCTGAATCTTTTTTTTCGGGTCCATTCCCCGCCGCTTGCGGCGAAAAAGAAGCCGATGTTTTGATACCTCCCCGCTTGCGGCGTGGTCGTAAAATTTTCCCTTGAGCGGCGGGAGAGGGGGTTGGCCCCCCCTTATGTTTCCAAACTGAACAGTGTCCAAGCTGCGGGCATGGGGCTGCGGCGGCATCACCGTTATTTTCATAGGAATTGCCGCCCGGGGCCGCGGAATCCTACACCGCTTTTTTTCTTCCTACACCACCTTCATGAGCAGGGCCTGCTCGATGAAATCGTCCAGGCCGCCGTCCAGCACTTTTTGGGTGCTGCCGGTTTCATATTCGGTGCGGTGATCCTTGACCAGCTGATAGGGGTGCAGGATGTAGCTGCGAATCTGGCTGCCGAAGGCGATTTGCTGTTTCTGGGCGTTCTGCTGGTTCTTCTCCGCGTCGCGTTCCTGGCGTTCCTTTTCATAGAGCCGGGCCCGCAGGATTTTCATGGCCGTGGCCTTGTTCTTGTGCTGGGAACGCTCGTTCTGGCACTGCACCACGATTCCCGAGGGCGCGTGGGTGATGCGGATCGCCGAGTCGGTGGTGTTGACGTGCTGGCCCCCGGCGCCCGAAGCCCGGAAGGTGTCGATTTTCAGGTCCGCGTCGTTGATATCGATGCGGATCGAATCGTCGATTTCCGGGTAGACGAACACCGAGGCGAAGGAGGTGTGCCGCCGCTTGGCCTGGTCGAACGGCGAGAGCCGTACCAGCCGATGCACGCCGGTTTCGGTTTTCAGGTTGCCGTAGGCGTACGGGCCGATGATTTCGAAGGTGGCCGATTTGATGCCGGCTTCTTCCCCGGGCTGATGGTCCATCACATTGACCTGGAAGCCCTGATTTTCTCCCCAGCGCTGGTACATGCGGAACAGCATGGCCGTCCAGTCGTTCGATTCGGTGCCGCCCGCTCCGGAATGCACCATCACGATGGCGGCGTTTTCATCGGTTTCCCCGCCCATCAGGCTTTTGCGCTTCAGTGCGGAGAGCCATTTTTCGATCCGCTCCACCAACTCGCCCGCCTCGGCCAGCAGCTCCATGTCCGGCTCCCCCTCCTCGGCCAGCAGGGAAATGAGGGCGTCCAGTTCTTCCAGTTCGCCCGCGGACTGCGTCCATTCCTCCAGCATGCCCTTGATCTCCTGCATGGATTTCAATACGGGCGTGCGTTCCTCGGGAGTGCGCTTCCAGAAGGTTTCCGAGCCGGCCTCTTTTTCCAGTCGTGAAAATTCCAGCGTTTTTGCGGGGATGTCAAAGATACCCTTCGAGTTGGCCGTGGCGCAGCCGGATTTCTCCCTGGCGTTCCTTCAATTCTTCCATGGTGATGTTGCTCATCTTCGCTTCCTATGGTTACGTGTTCAATTCCGGCCGGGGACCCCTCACGGACGGCGCACAAGCACCACATCCGCGGATGGAAAACAGGCCGCGCGACGGGGTGAATTTTGTGAATCGAGACGAAATCGGGGACAACACAATGTTAATGAAATCAACTACAAATCGTCCGGTTTCTTCAAACGCGCGTTCAACGGCCTCATTGTCAGCTTACCATGAAGAGTGTTGGGAGTTAAAGCAGCGGTTTAAAAAGGCCGGTATAAATTTTTGCTGTGGCAATATTCGGGGAATTACGCCCTCCCAAAAATCCCCGGCCCATAAAAAAAATTGGATCAAAACCCTTCGTTTCGGATTAACAAGTCCCTGATATATAATACAATAAAGTCATAAAAGAAAACATTAAGGCGGCTGTCCTCCAAACATCCCCGTAAAGGCGCCGTGCGTGTCGGGGGCGGGGTTGTTGAAAAACACGGCTCCTGACCCGCCGCGGGACATTGAATCACAAGCATTTCAATTGGGAAAAAGTCCGCGCCATTGGTCTGGCAGCTCCCGCCCTGGGGACGATTTCATGGGGATGACGGATAGAGTGGGGGGAAACCATCCAACCTGGTGTGTTGTCATGGCTCAAGAAGATGCAGGGCAAAGGGGGCGGGAATCGGATCGGGCCGCTCAAAACAAGCTCAAGTTGGAGGAACACCTGGCCCGTTTGAAGGCGGGGAAGGAAACCTTCGAAAAGGGAGACCGGGACTTTTCCAAATTCCACGTCAGGGGAGAGGGCGAAGGCGGAAAAACCCTCCCCAAACCCCCTCCTCAGCCACCCGGGTGGAACGCATGGAAGTCCGCCCATCGCGGGGGCATCCATAGCCTGTCCCCTGTGGACCTGGAAAAAATGGCCCGCGAAACCGATTTCGGCCTCCTCGGCCTCAAACCAGGCGCCTCCATGGACGAGGTGAAGAAGGCCTTCAATACCCTGGCCAAGAAACACCACCCCGATCTGGGCGGAGACGCGGAAATTTTCCAGGCCATGCGCGCCGCCCATGACCGGATCATGAAGGAATGAGGGACTATCGCAGGGAGCCGCGACAGTTTGATGCATTGTTCGATGGGGTTAAGACTCGCCGTTAAAAAGGAGGAAAAATATGAAAACAATAATAATAACAAAATCATACCAGGTATTTTTAGGCTGGCTGGTGCTGTTTCCGATGCTCCTCTTCCCGGTACAGGTATGGGGTCAGGGTTTTCAACCGCCCCCCTCCCAAGAGGAAAATTTCAATAAAATCTCGGAGTATCTCGATAATAAAGACTATCAGGGCCGGAAGCGGCGTTATCGGAAAGAAGATCTTGCCGTGCCGGTGGAGGTCGATCGGGCATTGAGCCGGATCGGGCTTTCCCATTACGCCATCCTCCGCAACGAACTCTTTGCCAGGCATGGGTACAAGTTTAAAAACCCAATCTTTCAATACATCTATAAACAGGCATCCTGGTACAAACCCGACCCCAGCTTCAAATTCACCAGCCTCAACAGGAACGAGAGATTCAACGCCGGGTTCATCAAAAAACTGGAAGCCAGCTTCGATTACGAGAACATCGCCAAGTATTTTTATAATAATAACGTCGGATATGGTTTTAAAAGAGAAAAACTTTTTTCCGAAAATTTGAAATTTTTCGTGGTTCCCGAAACGGTGAAAATATCCCTCAATCACCTCAAAATCACTCCCGCCAGGATTTTGAGAAACGAGATTTTCGCCCGCCATGGTTATATTTTCAATGATGCCAAGCTACGGAAAATTTTTTCCGCCACCAAATGGTATGAAGGGAAAACAAGGAGCGTGCGCGAAGTTTCCCGTGACTTCAATGAAAAGGAATTGGCGAACATCAAGCTGTTGCGCATGCGGGAGTGGGTGGAAATTCTCGATTCGGTGAATTTCACCCTGCCCGAAGACGTGATTTCCATTCCGGCCCTGGGCTATAGCGCCCTGTTCATCCGCAAAATTCCCAACAACGGCAAAACCCTCCATTACAGTTCCCACCTGCTGTGGCCGGTGCTGAACGTGAAAAAGGAACAGTTCGACGATCATCGAACCGACACCGATGCCCTGGTTTCACCGAGAGTGGTGAAACGGATCAGGAAGGAAGCGAACCACCGAAAGAAGCTAGTGCTCTATTTCCAGCATAAGAAATACAAGGGTTACACCGACACACTGATTTTCAACCATTCGGACATGAAGCCTCCCTCCTACCTGGCCCGGGCCATCAAACGCCTGAAAATAAACTGGTTGATTCTGCTGCGCAAGGAAATCCATGCCCGCAAAGGCGCCAAATTTACGGACAAAAAATCCTTCAGCATATTGGGCGCCACCAGTTGGTATCGGCCCCGGTACAATTTAATCCTGTCCACCGTGACGCGTTTTCCCAAAAAGGTTAAATTCAAACGGGCCGAGCTGATCAATTTTTCCCTGATCGAAGGGGAGGAATTGCAGGAAAAACACAGGAAATACCGGGACATTCCGTTTCTGGTGGATTTGAGCGGGAACACCTACTTCATAAAAATGGGGAATATTTTTGGTTACGATGAAAAATCGATAAAACTGGGGCGGATGGAGCCGTCGCTCGAGGCCTTCCGGAGCATCGAAAATAAAGAAATGTCGGAATTGGTTGCACAAGAAATCGGCGCGATTTTTAATGCCGCGAAATACGAGCAAGAGGAGGAAATCCGTGGCGCGGAAGGGTGATGACCTTTTCGGGAATGGGTGCCATTCCCCGGATGTGAAATTCAGTTGGCCATGGGGGAATCAAACGAGCGAACCGCAAAAGGGATGTGAGGAGGACGGCGGGATGGGTGCGCAAAACTTGCACCATGAACATTGATGAGAGCGGTCATGCCGGACAACAGCCAAAATATGGACCGATTTTTCCATCTGGTGGAATCTTCGCAGCAGGGGATCGTCGTTCACAGAAAAGACCGGCTGATGTATGTGAATCTCGCTTTCTCCTCCATGCTGGGATATCAGGATCGCGAGGCTCTCCTCTCCGATCATCCATTGAGCGGATTGTTCCATCCGGAGGACCGGTATCCCCAACGGGGAAATTCCAAGCCCGGGAGCGATGATCCGGAGGCCCGGCGCTTCGAGGCGCGGCTGATGACCTCCGGGGGGGAAACCATCTGGGTTGACGTTCATGAGCAGGCCTTCGAGTGGGAGGGAAAGCCCGCGAAATATGCCAGCTTCGAGGACATCACACAGCGCAGGAACGCCGAAGAGGCGCTGAGACAAAGCGAGAAAAAGTTCCGCGGCCTGATCGAACATTCCATGCAAGGCATCGTGATTCATGACAAGGGCAAAATCCTCTACGTCAACAAGGCCGGCCTCAATTTGTATGGGTACCAAACCATGGGGGAGGTGGAAAATTTGGACGACATCCTGGCCTTCGCCACGACGAAAACCAAGCAGCGCATTCGGCGCTACGAGAAAGCCAGGAAAAGGGGCGAGGCCCCTGACAATAATTTTGAAGTGGAAGGCAGGCACAAGGATGGCAGCCTGATCGTGATGGACACCCTGTCCTGGCGAATCGATTGGGAAGGGACGCCGGCCGTCGAGACCATATTGATCGCCCTTACCGAACGCAAACGAACCGAGGAGGCCCTGCGGAAAAGCGAGGAGAAATTCCGCAACCTGATCGATCAGGCAGCCGACGCCATCATCGTTCATGGAATGGACGCCAGGGTGCTCGATTTCAACCAGCAGGCCTGCGATTCCCTGGGGTACACCCGGGAAGAAATGCTGGCCATCAAAGTGTCCGATTTCGTCCCGGACTTCAAGCTGGAGCGGTTTATAGAACAGGTGGAGCAGATGGTGCCAGGGCAGCCCCGCACGATGGAGGATTTTCATCGCCGAAAAGACGGCACCGTCTTTCCCACCGAGGTGCGGTTGAGCCTGGTGGAAACCGGCGGCGAAAAAGTGGTCACCGCGTTCGTGCGAGACATCACGGAACGCAAAAACGCCGAAAAGGCGCTGGCCGAAAAAACCGCCCAGTTGGAGACCACCTTCGCAAATATGGGGGAAGGCATCACCCAGATCGACAAGCACCAGCGGATCGTCACTTACAATGAAAAATTCCGGGAATTGTTCGACTTTCCCGCCGAATTGTTTGAGAAAGAGGTCACCGCCGATCAATTGTTCCGCTTCAATGTGGAACGGGGGGAATCCGGGGAGGGAGATTACAACGAAACCCTCGCCGGCCGGGGGGAGCCTCCCCGCCTCAACGAACCCTACCGCTACGAACACCGCCGCCCCAACGGGCGCATCATCGAAATCCGCGCCAATTTCCTGCCCGAAGGGGGCCGGGTCACCACCTACGCCGATATCACCGACCAAAAAAACGCGGAGGAGGCACTTCGGGCGACCCTGAGCACGAAAAACACCCTGCTCAATGCGCTTCGCGAACGGGAGGTGCAACTGACCGCCGCCAAACAAAATGCCGAGGAGGCCAACCGCACCAAGAGCACCTTCCTCGCCAACATGAGTCACGAGTTGCGCACCCCGTTGAACGCCATCATCGGGTACAGCGACCTGATGACCTATGAAGCGAAGGATCTCGGCAACGAGGGGTTTGTCTCGGATCTTCAGAAAATCAAGGAATCGGGAAACCACCTCTTGGCGGTGATCAACGATATCCTCGACCTTTCCAAGATCGAAGCGGGCCGGATGGAATTGTTCCTGGAGCGCTTCGATGTCCCTACCCTGGTGGAGGACGTGGTCACGACCGTTCAGCCGATGCTGGAATCCCATCAAAACCGGTTTGCCCTCAATTGCCCGGAGGACTTGGGCGAAATAGAGGCGGACATGACCAAGCTGCGGCAGATTCTTTTCAACCTGCTGGGCAATGCCAGCAAGTTCGCCCAGCAACGGGGGGTCTCGATGGATGTGTCCCGGGAGCGGCGGGACGGCCAGGAAGGCTTCCTGTTCGTCGTCGCCGACGAGGGCATCGGGATGACCAAGGCGCAGATGGAGCATATCTTCCAGCCCTTCATGCAGGCCGATGCCTCCACCACCCGGGAGTACGGTGGCACGGGCCTGGGATTGGCCATCAGCCAGCGATTTTGCCAGGCCATGGGGGGCGACATTTCCTTGCGGAGCGAATACGGCGAGGGAACCTGGTTCACGGTTTGGCTGCCGGCCGAAGGCGGAAAACCGGAGGCCCAGGAACCCCCGGCCCCTGTGGCCCCGCCTGTTGCCCTGCCCAAGGACGGGGCATTCACCCTGCTGGCCATCGATGACGATCCCACCATGCGGGAATTGATGACCCGCCACCTGAAGGACGAAGGGTTTACCGTGGTGCTGGCCACCAACGGCGATGAGGGCCTTCGGCTGGCCAGGGAAATCCACCCCGATTTGATCACGCTGGACGTGCTGATGCCCAACATGGACGGCTGGTCCGTGCTTTCTCAATTGAAGTCGGACCCCGCGCTGGCGGATATTCCCGTCATCATGCTGACCATCGTGGACGACAAGGAAATGGGTTATGCCCTGGGGGCCAACGACTACTTGGCCAAACCCATCGACCGGGAACGCCTGGTGACTTCACTGAAGAAATTCAAATGCAACGATCCGCCCTGCCGGGTTTTGGTGGTGGAGGATGACCGGAAAACACGGGAACTGCTCCGCCGCAATCTGGAAATGGAAGGATGGGAAGTGCTCGAAGCCGGGGATGGAAACGAGGCCTTGAACCTCCTCACCGAGCCGCTACCCGACCTAATCCTGCTGGACCTGATCCTGCCCGGAATGGACGGTTTTCAATTCGTGGAACGCATTCGGGGAAATCGGCGATGGGCGTCCATCCCCATCGTGGTGGTGACCTCCAAAGACCTGACCCGCAAGGATCGTGAACTGTTGAACGATCATGTCTCCGAGGTGGTGCAAAAAGGGCTTTACACCCGGGAAGATCTCATGAAAAAGGTGCGGGAAATGGTAAACTCCCGGCAATGTTAATCCGGTTTTCAATGGAAAAGGGGGGTATGTCCAAGATACTGATCGTCGAAGACAACGAGATGAACCGGGACATCCTATCCCGCCATCTGAAACGGTTGAGGTTCGAGGTCATTACCGCCCGCGACGGAGAGGAGGGGGTCCGTTTGGCTGTGATCGACTCGCCGGATTTGATATTGATGGACATCAACCTGCCCGTCATGGACGGATGGGAGGCCACCCGGCGCCTCAAGGGCGCCGCAGAGACCAAGCGCATACCCATCATCGCGGTGACAGCCCATGCCATGACGGGCGACCGCGATAAAATCATCCGGGCCGGGTGCGACGATTATATCGCCAAACCCATCGATATCGAGGCCCTGATGGACAAAATCGAAAACCTGCTCCAGGAATAGTTCCCAGGAACATGGAAGACACCAAGGAAGACCCATACGAGGTTCTGGTTGTCGACGACAACGAGAAAAACCGCGAATTGCTCGGGCGCCACTTGAAGCGGCTGGGGTACCGGAGTTCCTCCGCCGTCAACGGGAAGGAAGCGCTGGATATGCTGGAGCACAAGTATTATGACTTGGTGCTGCTGGATATCATGATGCCCGTGATGAACGGCTACGAGGTGCTGGAGGTCATCAAATCGAAGGAAAAATGGAGCAATATTCCGGTGATCGTCGTCTCTGCGATCCAGGAGGTCGAAAGCGTGGTGCGCTGCATCGAACTGGGGGCCGAGGATTACCTCACCAAGCCCTTCAACGTGGTGCTCCTCAAGGCCAGGGTGCAGGCCTGCCTGGAAAAAAAGAGCCTGCTGGACCAGGAAAAACTCTACCGCCATCAGATCGAGGCGGAGATGCACCGGGCCAACGAATTGCTGGAGGTGATTCTGCCCAAGAACATCGTCGAGGAGTTGAAGGAAACCAACCAGGTGCGGCCCCGGCGCCACGAGCAGGTGGCGGTGATGATTTGCGACATCGTGGGATTCACCCCCTACAGCGAGAGCCATCCCCCCGAGGAGGTGTTGGACAACCTGGGGCGGTTGACAGAGAACTTCGAGGAACACACCCTGACCTACGGCCTGGAGAAAATCAATTCCATCGGGGACGAGTTCATGGCCGCCGGCGGCTTGATGGGGGGCCGGGAAAACCCGGTGTTGGACTGCGTAAAATGCGGTTTCGATTTTATTGGCTCAGCTCAAAACCTCCCCGCCAAATGGAATGTGCGGATCGGCATCAACGTGGGGCCCGTGATCGCCGGGGTGGTGGGCCACCGGAAATTCCTCTTCGGACTGTGGGGCGACACCGTGAACACCGCCGCCAGGATGCAAACCAATGGTGAAATCGGGGCCATCAATGTCACCCATTCCGCCTGGGACATGCTCGGCGGTCTTTGCGAGGGAGAATCCCGGGGGATCGTGGACGTGAAGGGAAAGGGGCCGATGGAGATGTTCCGCATCGACCGGGTTTTGGAGGATGGCTCGGATGCCCCCGCAATGGACAGTCTCACTGAGATTTAGAAGGGCTGTGACCAACTCAATAAAACAAGAAAGGGGTGCCTCCGGCGGCCCTCCGGGGGGAAACTTTGAAAAGTTTCAACAAACTTCCTCATAGCAAAAACAAGGATTTAAACCTATCATTCCAATATCTTATTGAAAGTTTTAATCCATTTTTTGCAAAAAATGGTCGGGGGGTGTGGGGGATGAAATCCCCCGCGCTTTTGGTTGGTCACAGCCCTTTTAGGGGGCTTGCGCGTTCCGTATACGCCGGAATAACTCCCGCATTTCAACACAAACAGCAAATCCAACCGCCGATGAACACGGATAAACACGGATTTAACTGCGAACCGCTTTGGAACCGCGGATAGATTCGGATAACAAGTTGGGTTGAGGTGGCAACGCGGTACTTCCCATCCCCGGCTCTTCCCTCCCTATACCGTGGCCGCCAACGCTTCGGTTTCGGCGGCGTCCATGCGCTCCTTGAGCGCGCGCCGGAGGACGGACAGTTCACGTTGCGTCCGGGCAAGTTCCTTCAAAGCCAGGCGGCAATTGTCCGGGGTCGAAAGGTCGGCCGAAAGCGTGCCGAGGGAATCGAAATGCCCGCGCGCCGAGGCGATCTGCGCCCCCACTTCCTCCAGGGGCGAGGGGAGCGACACCAGTTTGCGCTCCCGGAAGCGTTTGATTTCCTCCAGCACGGCCCGGTAACTGGCCTTCTCGCTGCTCCCCCGGGCCCGGTCCCAAATCTCCTCCCGTTCCAGGGGGTCGGGCACGTAAGCCAGTTTAAGGGCGTTGCTCCAGCCGTAGCGGCGCAGTTCCTGCTCTCCCCGGGTGCGGCGTTGCGCGTCCAGCAGCCCGTAGCTTTCGGCGGCGATGCACAATTCGGAGATGCGCCGGAAATCCCAATCCACATGCTCGGCCAGGAAGGCCCGCTGCGCTTTCGCTCCCTCCACGTTGGCTTTCACCGTGAGCACGATCCGCAGCATGGAAGGCGCGATCTTCACCGCCGCCTCGTCCATCCTTTCGCGCACCTGGTTGACGAACTCGATCTCGGTGAAAAGTTCCCTGCGGTCTTCCCAATCGAAGAGCACCTTGCCCGCGGAAGGCCTGAAGAGGTGCCAGCGGGATTCCAACCCGGAGACAAGACCGCCGGAGGGGTTTTCCGTGCGCACGGAAGTTTGCAGGGCGTTTTTTACGGAGGGGCGCCCGGTGGACGATGGGCCAGCTCCCGGCTCGTTTCGCAGGGGGGACTGGGCGGCCGGCGTCAATACCGCATCGGCGGAGAGAATTCTTCTAGCCATGGGAATTATTGAATTGGAGCATGCGTTGATGGATTTCCTTCACCAGCCCCGTATAGGCCCCCCGCGCCCGGGGGTCGGGCACTTCCAGCGGGGTCATGTGATTCTGGGCGGCGGAGGCGATGGCGGTGGAGAGTGGAATCGAGTGCTGGAAGATCAACTCGGGGAAGGCGTTGAGGAGAGACTCCCGGTTGACCCGGTTTTGCGTGACGTGCTCCCGGTGCAGGGTGATGGCGATGCCCAACAGGCGGCAGCGCACCGGGTGCTCCTGGCGGAAGGCTTCCAGATAGGAGAGCAGGTTGCCGATGCCCGTCAGGGACAGGTAGTCGGTGTGCGTCGGGATAATGATGAAATCGGCCAGATGAAGCACGTTGTCGTTGATGATGGACAGGGTCGGGGGCAGGTCCCAGATCACCATCGCGCCCGGGCTGAACTCGGGGAGCAAATGTTCCTCGAAATAGGTGATCGGCCGCTCGGAACGGTGGATGCGCTTCTCGGCCTCGTAGAGGTGCATTTTCCCCGATTCCGCCACCAGGAAAGGCACGTTGTCGCGGTAGCGGATCAGATCCAGGGTGTCGGTGGCGCGGTAGAGGAACGCGCCCAGGGTGTTTTCAGATTTCAGGTCCAGGGAAATGGCCACGTTGCCCTGGTTGTCGGCATCCACCAGCACAACCTCGCACTCCGGGTTGGCCACGGCGTATTGGTGGGCCAGGGCGATGGAGAGGGTGGTTTTTCCGGTGCCCCCCTTGGCGGAAAGTATGGCGATGTTGATCATGAATCCATCCCTGGATGTGCTGTTCAAGCGTTTGTTCCCTTGTGGCTTCCTTGCGCCTTCTCCCCCGCGCCCGTTGAATCGGGGGGCCGTTCTCCAACCCGGTTGGCCGGGAAGCGGGAAACGGGACTCGAACCCGCGGCCCTCAGCTTGGGAAGCTGATGCTCTACCAACTGAGCTATTCCCGCAACATTCTAAGCATTAGGCAAATTCGGCCGGGGAGTCAAGTTGTCTTCGGATAAGGGGTGTGTGGGGGATTTTCGGCGTTCCCTGGAGGTTTTTGTGAGATTTAAACAGGAAAACCATCCTCCTTGGGCTGGAAATCGACCCTGTCCGCAATGTTTCACGTGAAACACCCACCAGTGGCACGGGTATCCCTGCCCGTGGGGGACAGGCCCATTGTGAGATAGGGCCTTTGAGAGATAGGGCCTTTGATAGATTGGGCGGCCAGGGCCCGCCCCACCAAAGCCATATTTTTCGACAGGCAGTGAACTCACCCAAGTGAGTCTACGCGCCCCAACCAATTGCCCTCCCCCTGCCCCCGTGTCATGCTTCATCCCGGAAGGTGAAAACCATGGCCGTCCTGTTTCACGTGAAACGCTCCCACGCCCGATGACCACATCCAAAAGCGCCTTCAATATCGTGACCCTGGACGGCCCCGGCGGGGTCGGCAAAAGCACCACTGGCAAGGTGCTCGCCGAGCGGTTGGGGTATTATTTTCTATCGTCCGGGCGCATATACCGGGCGTTGGCCTGGCTGGCCCTGCGGCGCGGTTGGTCCGTGGAAAAAGCATTGCCGGCGGGCTTGCTGGACGACGCCAATATCGAAATCGCCACTGACGGCGCCTTGTCGGTCAATGGAGAGCATCCCGGGGAAGTGTTGTCCAGCGGCGAAATCGCCACCGCCACGTCGTTTCTCAGCGTGTTGCCCGCGGTGAGGGAACTGTCGACCCGTGTTCAGCGTGAGACGGTGGAGAGCATCGAGGCGGGCGGGCATTATGCTGGCGTGGTTCTTGAAGGTAGGGACATCGGCACCGTGGTGTTTCCCGGCGCCGCGCATAAATTTTTTCTCACCGCCAGGCTGGACATCCGGGCCATGAGGAGGTTCAGGGAATTGAAGGATACACATCCGGCCCTGACCCTGGAAGCAGTGTCCGAAGACCTGAAAAACCGGGACACCCGGGACAGCGAGCGGGAACTGGCCCCCCTGAAAGCGGCCGGGGACGCAATCGTGGTGGACAATACGGAGCTTTCGCTGGCGGAGGCCGTGGACGCCATGGCGGCGAAAATCATGGGGCTTTGATGCTATTTGTCAAATACGGAACTTTTGCGAGTCACAACTGAACCCGCTAAAAAATAGGAACCGCGGATGAACGCCGATAAACGCCGATAAAAGATGTTGAAATTAGTCATATCCGCAGGTATTGGCGATTAAATGTTACCATGAAAGATTAAGAAATCTCTGCCTGAACCACCCATCGGCAGGCCGCGGGCAATCGGCCCAAGCCGATTAAATCGAGGCCCAAGCGCCTCGCATGGCGGAATGGCCGTGTCAATTTCGATACAACCGGAGCGCAACCCAGCCCCATGAAAGCCGTCATATTGGCCGCCGCTCGCAGCGAACGGCTGCTTCCCTTTACCGAAACCCGCGCCAAGCCGATGATCCGGGTGGCGGGCCGCACCATATTGGAATACATGGCCTCCTCCCTGCGGGAAGCGGGCGTGAAGGATATCCTGATCGTGGTCAACCACCAGCGCGAAGGAATCCAATCCTTCTTCGAGCATGGGCATCATCTTGGGCTGAACATTGAATACGTGGTGCAGGACCCCATCGATGGAATTGGCGCGGGCCTGAAGCGATGTGAAAAGGAATTGGCAAACGAGCCGTTTTTGCTGGTGTACGGAGACGTGCTGGCCACCGGGAAGCCGTTTCAGGCTGTGATGCGCCAATATGCCGAGTTGGGCGGCTCTATCGCGGCGCTTACACTGCCACCCTCCTCCGGCGATTTCGGGAACGTCTACATCGACAACGCCATGCGGATCACCCGGCTGGTGGAGAAACCCAGCGATCCCCATCTGTCGAATTACGTCTTCGCGGGCATTTTCCTGCTGCCGCCCGCCATGTTCCAGATCCTGGACCATTGCGGCAACGATATGGAGCAGGCCTACCAGACCCTGATCGCCGAAAATCACTTCCACGGCGCCTTGTGGGAGGGAGGATGGATCGACATCCGGCGGCCATGGCAGATCCTGGAGGCCAACCGGATGATCATGGACCGCTGGAAAAACGCCGAAATCGACGGAAGCTCCCGGTTGGAAGGCAATGTCCAGATCGAAGGCGCGGTGCACATCGAAGCCGAGGTGATCGTCGGCTCGGGGAGCGTGCTCAAGGGGCCTTGCTACATCGGCAAGGGCAGCTATATCGGCAACAACACCCTGATCCGCCAGTATTCCTCGCTGGGCCCCGAATCCACGGTGGGGTACGGCACCGAACTCAAGAATTGCGTCCTCTTCGGCCATTCCATCCTGGGCCGGCTGTCCTTCATCGGGGACAGCGTGATTGGCGAACGGGTCCGGCTGGGTTCGGGCGTGACCACGGTCAACCACCATCCGGACATGCGCGTGGTCGAGGGGATGGGGGACAACGGACCCATATCCACCGGAATGACCAAGGTGGGCGCCTTCATCGGAGACGACGTGGTGATCGGCGCCCGCAATGTGCTGGGACCCGGCGTGCGGATCAAGGCGGGCCATCAGATTGAAGACATGATCACGGTGCGGTCGGTTATTTAGGCGGTTATTTAGGCGGTTATTTACGATACAGGAAAAAGGCATCCCATGTGTGGAATCAGCGCCGTTACCGGCAAGGACAACATCGTTCCGATTCTCTATCAATCCATCCTCAATCTGGAATACCGCGGGTACGATTCCTGTGGGTTGGGAGTGGTCGATGCCGCCGCGATCGAAGCCGCCGCCAAGGCATCTACAGGGAACCGCGCCGTAACCAAAGGCAGCGCAACCAAAGGCTCCTTGGACAATGGAACCGGGGTGTCGGTGCGCAAAAACGTGGGGGGGGTGGAGGAGGTCAACCAACGCGAACACCTCACCGGGATGAAGGGCAACGCCGGCATCGCCCATACCCGATGGGCGACCCACGGCAAGGTTTCCAGGGAAAACTCCCATCCCCACTCGTCCATGGATGGGCGGTTCTCCATCGTCCATAACGGGATCATCAACAATTACCAGGAAATCCGTGAGGAATTGCGCGCCAAGGGTGTTATCTTCCTTTCGGAAACGGACACCGAAGTGCTGGTGCACCTGATTTCCCAGCATTTCGAGGAATGTGGAGACGTCGAACAGTCCTTCCTGGAAGGCATCAAGCGTTTGGAAGGCTCATATGCCTTTTGCATGGTGACCACGCACCAACCGGACGCCGTGTATTGCGTGCGCCAGGGATCGCCCCTGGTGCTGGGGTTCTCGCCGGAGCAAAATTTCGTCGCCTCCGACGTCAACGCTTTCCTGCAGCATACCCGGGACGCCATGTTTATCGAAGACGGAGAGTATGCCGTGGTGACGCCGGCCGGGGCCGTGCTGCGCAAGGTCGCCACGGGCGCGGAGGTGAAGCGGAAACCGCTCAAGGTGGAATGGGACGCGGAAACCTCCCGCAAGGGTGGCTACGCCCATTACATGCTGAAGGAAATCTTCGAGCAGCCCCAGACCCTGGTCAACGCCCTCAACATTCCGGGGGAGGACATCTCCAGATTCGCCGACAGCATCGCCTCCGCCGGAACCACCTATCTGATGGGCGTGGGCACCACCTATTACGTAGCCCTCACCGGCCAGTACTTCTTTTCCAGGTACGCGGGCCGCTATCTTCCGGTGATCAGTTCCGATGAATTCGAGGGCCTGGCCGTGATCGGCGAGGGCGACCTGCTGATCTCCATTTCACAATCGGGCGAGACCTACGACACCCGGCGCGGAGTGGACCATGCCAAGGCCAATGGCGCCCGCACCGCCAGCATCGTCAACGTGATGGGGTCTTCCCTGAGCACCATGACCGACCAGGTCATCATGCAGGGCTCGGGACCGGAAATCTGCGTGGTCTCCACCAAGGCAGCGCTGGCCCAGATGGTGATCCTGCTGCGGATCGCCATGGAGTTGGGCCTGCGCGAAAAACGGATCGACCGGAACACCTACGATGAATGTTTCAAGGCGCTGGAAACCTTTCCGTCCATCGTCCAGGACGCCCTCAACGAACGCTCCGGGTCCATCCGCAACCTGGCGGAGCGCACCGGCCATTACCGCAACTGGCTGGTGCTGGGCCGGGGGGTCTACTTCCCCATCGCGCTGGAAGCCGCCCTGAAATTGAAAGAGATCACCTACCTCCACGTGGAAGGGATGCCGGGCGGTTTCCTCAAGCACGGCACCCTGTCCCTGGTGGATGAGAACATGCTTTCCTTCTTTCTCATCCCGCCCCCCGAGGAAAAAGAACTCCATCAGCACACCCTCACCGCGCTGGAAGAAGTCAAGGCCCGGGGCGGCCCGGTGGTGGGATTCACCTTCGCGGGGGACACCAAGGCCCGCGACCTGCTCGACCACTGCATCGAAATGCCCAAAGTCTCTCCTTTCGTCGCCCCCTTCCTGCACATGATCATGTCCCAGCTCTACGCCTACTTCACAGCCCTCAAGCTCAACCGCAGCATCGACAAACCCCGCAATCTGGCCAAATCCGTCACCGTTGGCTGATCCTTCCACCGGCCCTGCCCAAAAAGCTGGAATCCCGTGGTGCGTGAATACAAATCTCCGTGCGCACGGAGATTTATGTGCGGCGCGAGAAACCGCGAACGGCAAACTGCGAACCGCGTTGGAACCACTGATGAACACGGATAAACACTGATGAACTGCGAACCGCGAACTGCATTTTAGCCACTGATGAACACTGATAAAAACTGATGACAGCGAACTGCATGGGAACCGCCGATGAACGCCGATGAACGCCGATGGACGCGGATTTGAACTGCGAACTGCACCTCACCCCCTGGCCCCCTCTCCAAAAGA
>JACZSY010000303.1 GCA_022573975.1 SAR324 cluster bacterium
AAAAGTTGGATCAAAACCTTTTCTAAGATTTTATTGAGGTGTTGATATATAAAATCAACAAGCCCATTAACGAAATGTTTGGTGCAGCTTTTTAAAGCTGCCGGGTGTCCAGAGAGCAGCGCCCTCTGGCCGCCGGAGGCCAAAAAATCACAGGCCTTTTAAAGCGGGCGGGGGATTGGGGGCAGCGCCCCCAAAATTCCCTAATCATACAGCCAAACCTTGGCGGTGTCTCCGGCGGCCAGGCCCTCGGAATCCTGATCGATCACCACGAATCCGTCGGCGGTGGTGGTGGTGGAGAGGGCGGAGGCGCCGCTGGTGGCCAGCAGCACCGCGTGGCCGTTCTCCAGCTTGACCCGGGCGTAATCCATCCGCCCGATCTGCGAGGAAATGCGGTCGGCCAGGGGGTAGTTCACGGGACGGTAGGGCCAGGGCTCGGCGCGGCCGCCCATCAGGCGCAGGGCCATGGCCACGAAGAAGTCGTAGGCCGCCAGGCAGGAGACCGGGTTGCCGGGCAGCAGGAAGACCGGCCTGTCCGCGCACCAGCCAAAACCGGTGGGGGCCGAGGGCCGCATGGCGATGCCGTGCGCCAGCAACTCGCCCTCCTCGGCGATGAGGGTCGGCGCGTGGTCCTCCACGCCCACCGAGGTGCCGCCGGTGATGACGATCAACCCGCCCGGCGCGTTGAGCAGGGCGTCGCGGATGACCTCCCGGTCGTCGGGAAGATGGCGGATTTCCTCGACCCGGGCGCCGTCCCGGTCGATGAGGTGCTTGAGCATGATCGAGTTGGAATCGACGATCATCGCGCCCCGGGGTTTTTCGCCGGGCTTGAGCAACTCGTTGCCCGTGATCAGCAGGGTCACGGAAGGAACCTCGCGCACCCGCACTTCCCCCACTCCGATCGAGGCCAGCACCCCCAGGTCCTGGGCCCGCAGGCCGCGGCCCGGCTTGAACACCTCGGTGGCGGCCTTGATGTCCTCCCCGATGCGCCCGATGTGCTTTTGGGGGGTCACCGGCTCGGTGGCGGTCATCACGTTGTCGTCCTCGCTGGTGGCCTCGGCCATCAGCACCGCGTCGGCCCCCTCGGGAATGGGCGCGCCGGTCATGATGCGCACCGCCTCGCCCGCGCCGACGGTTCCCGGAAACACCTTGCCCGGCGTGACCTCCCCGATCACCTTGAAGGTGAGCGGATTGTACGGATCCGCGCCGAAGGTTTCCTCCGAGCGCAGGGCATAGCCGTCCATGGCGGCGCGGGGAAAGGCGGGAACGTCCACCTGGGACACCACCGCCTCGGCCAGCACCCGCCCCCCAATCTGGCCGATGGGCAGCAGCTCCTCGCCCACCGGGACCATCCGGCCGCGGATCAGGGCCTGGAAGTCGCTCACCTCCATGCGATCCTTGAACCCTCGCATGCGGACATCTGACATTGGAATCGGAGACTCCCTGAAAGGGCCGGCGGCGGTTTGCCTGAAAATTCGTGAAATACGGTTAAATCAATCCTACTTCCGCCCAAAAAGACCTGTCAACAAAACCCCGGGAACAAAATGCAGGCGACAAGGCTCATTCGCCAAGCAGAACGGGAAATCCGGGCCACTGCCGAATCCCGAGGGCGAGAACGAGACCGCACGGGCGGGGGCGCCGGGGCTGCCGTCCCAACCGGTTGCCCGCCTTCGCCGGTGGGAGTACAAAGGGCGGAGGACGGCGGACCCGCCGTTTCAGCGCCTGCCGCAAGGCCGGCGGATTCGATCCATCCATTTTCCGGCGGGAGAGGTGACATCAGGGGCAACCAGGCAGGGCGGCACGGCCGTGTTGATTCCCGCGGCGGGTTCCGGACGGCGCATGGCGGGAGAGGGCGCCGGCAACTCCACCAACAAGGTGCTGCTGCCCCTCAAGGGCGTTGCCATGCTTCGTCACACGGTGGACTGTTTTCAAGGGCATCGGCGGGTGGACATGATCGCCATCGCCGCCCGGGCGGAGGATTTTCCCGCGCTGGACGCTCTTTTCGGAGCGGAAACCCAACGCGGCAAGCTGCTGCCCTGGATCACGGGAGGCGCGGAGCGCCAGGATTCGGTGCGCCATGGGCTGCAAGCGTTGCGCGAACGCCCGGCAGGCCCGCCGCGATGGGTGCTGGTGCATGACGGCGCGCGGCCCCTCTGCCCGCCGGGGTTGATCGACCGCGTGCTGGATGCCCTGGCCGCCGGCGCGCTGGGGGTGATCCCCGTGGTGGCGGTGACGGACTCCCTGCGCCGCATGGGGGGCGATCGTTCGGCCACCATCCCTCGGGACGGCCTGGTGCGGGTGCAGACCCCCCAGGGTTTTGCCTGGGAGGCCTTGTGGCGCGCCCACCGGCATGCCGGGAAGACCGCATTGGCGGGAACGGACGATGCCCAGTTGCTGGAGGGGATGGGGGTTCAGGTGACATCCGTGGAAGGCGATCCCGGCAATATCAAGGTCACTTCACCCGAGGATTTGAGAATGGCGGAACGGTTGATGGGGGATTGACGGTGAGAGATGGCGGTGAAAGATGACGGTGAAATCTGTTGGCGGGAAGGGGGCTCCCCGAGGATTTGATTAAACAAAGCAACTGATTCAAACTTGTCCGTGATCTTCCCGGGTTCCGGGAGGGGGCAGGGGGAGGGATGCCGCCAACGTCGCGGAGCAGAGGCGTTTGGGTTGACGCCCCTGATGGGGGGCTTTTCACTGGATGGGACGGCCGGATACCGGTTGAATTTTGGCATCGCAGCGGGGTTTGCGGGGATGCCCGGGCAGGAGGGCTGGAATCCCGGCGGCGCCAAGCATATCATGCTGGAATGACATCGGATCAATATAAAAATTGTATTACAATGATGAGAACCGTGAAATCCCGGAATCTTAGATTGCCCCGCCTCCGGGGCTGGATGGCCGCGACAGCCGTCCTGGTGACCCTCGTGTTCACGGTATGCGGTATCGCGCCCACCGTGTCCGCCCAATCCAGTCCGGCCCAAAAGAAAATCGAGCAGAAGAAACCGGCCCGGGGGAAAACAAAAAAGGCTCGCAAAGCACGAAAATCCAGCCGCCGGCGGTCCGCCCGCGGGGGGATCGAGATGAATTTCAATAACGTTGAAATGGCCATCTTCCTCTCGGTGATGGCCGAGGCGCTGAGGCTGCCCCTGACCTGGGACGCGACGAAAATCCGAGGGGCGATCACCCTCGTTTCCTCCCGCAAATTCCGCCAGCGCGACGCCCTGCGCATCTTCGAGACCGTGCTCTCCATGCACGGCCTGACCACGGTGCAAACCCCGGGCAGCCCGCTGCTGCAGGTGGTTCCCACCGCCTCCGCGTCGCGGCTTCCTTCGCCCACCCGGCCCAAGGGAAGGGCCGGGCGGATCGGTTTTTTCCGTACGCGGATCATTTCATTGAAGAACGCCGACGCCAATCAGGTGCGCGCGGCCTTGACGCCGCTGATGTCCAAAAGCGCCGGCTTGGCCGTTTATGCTCCGGCCAACGTGCTGGTGTTGTCCGACACGGCCACCAATATCCGCCGGCTGATGCAAATCATCCGGGTGATGGACGTTCCCTCCGAGGATGTGACCTTCACGGTGGTGAAGCTGAATTTCGCCACGGCGAACAAACTGGCTCCCATCGTCACCGATCTTTCCAGCACCCTGCCCACCGCCGCCCGCACCAAGCCCGGGCAGAGACGGCGCCCGGCGGGACGGAGAAGCCAATTGGCGCAAAAGGGGAAAAAATCGTTGAAAGTGGTCCCCGATGAACGCACCAATTCCCTGATCCTGGTGGGCAACGCGGAGTTGATCGAACGGGTCAAGGAAATCATCGTCCTGCTGGACGTCCAGGCCGAGGAAATAACGTTTGCCGTCCTGCCCCTGAAATTCGCCCGCGCGAAAAACCTGGCGCCCCTCGTTTCCTCCCTCTCCGGCGCCCTGCCCGCGGAGCGCGCCGGCAAACCCGGCCAGCGGCCCACCAGGAGGGCCCGGCCGGCGCAGGCCAAGGGGAGCCCGGGGGTCAAGGTGGTCGCCGACGAGCGCACCAATACGCTGATCCTGGTGGGCGAGCCGGGGTTGATCCGGCGCATCAAGAGCATTATTTCCATCCTCGATGTCCCCTCCCAGCGGGTCATCTATGTGATTTTGAAACTGAAATTCGCCTCGGCCAAGGTTTTGGAGCCGATCATCGTCTCGTTGTCCGGCGCGCTGCCCGCCGGCCTGCCTGGAGCCGCCGGAAAACCGCCAGCCAAAGCCCTGCCCAAGGGCAAATCGCCGGCCGCGGCGCCGAAAGACACCAGTTTCAAGGTGGTCGCCGACGAGCGCACCAATACGCTGATCCTGGTGGGCGAGCCGGAGCTGATCAAACGCATCCAACTGCTGGTCAACCAGCTCGACATCCCCTCCGAGAAGGTCACCTATGTGGTGGTGACCCTGAAATACGCTACCGCCAAAAGCCTGGAACCCATCGTCTCTTCCCTCTCCAGCGCGTTGCCCAGCATGGTGCCGGGAGCAACCGGAAC
>JACZSY010000084.1 GCA_022573975.1 SAR324 cluster bacterium
ATTGGCTGCGGGAGCCCAACGCCAAGATCGGCGGCGAAATCCCCATCGAATTGATCCGTGAAAACCGGATGGACGTGATTGCCGACCTGATCCGCGCCATGATCAGCGAGATGTAAGGGCGCGCCACCACATGCTTCTTTACTTCGACAAGCCCGGCTTTGGACTGTCGGACAGCGACCGGAAAGACTTCTCCCTTGAGAGCCACCTTGGGGACTTGGAGGCTGTGATCGGCCGAGTAAACGACGGGGTTTTTATCCTTTTCAGCATCTCCGGAGTCGCCGAAGCGCCAACTGGCCGAGGAGCAAGGCAACGGCATGTACGAGATCATCTATCGCGACCTGCTGCGCGAAACGGGTGAGGTCCCGAAAGTGACCTGCCGGATCGGCATGGCTCAGTTCGCCGTCCCGCAAGACGCCCTGGAAGAAACGGGCCGGGGCCTGTTCTCGCTCCGCGCCGACCGCCTCGAGGCCGTCCGCGGCCGCGTCCGTGACCTGGTCGAGCGGGCGGGAGAAAACGGGGTGAACGTGCTCGTTTTCCCGGAAATGGCGATTGACCTCAACCACGCGGAACTCTTGCACGACCTCCTCGACCTCGCCCAAACCTACGGGATGGTCATCGTGCCGGGCTCCTACCACGACCTGGACACGCGCCGGAATGTCTGCCGCGTGCTTGGGCCCACGGGGATCCTTTGGGAGCAGGAGAAGCACATCCCGGCCATCATGCGGTTCGGCGCGCACACGATCGAGGAGGGGATCGCCCCGGACCCGGCGCGGCGGGTGACGATTTGCAACACGCCCTTCGGGCGGATGGCGGTTGTCATCTGCCGGGACTTCCTCGATCTCGATCTCCGCGTCGAGCTGAAAAATTTCAACCCGGCGGTGGACATCGTCCTCAACCCGGCCCTGACGCCGGTCACGGCCGACTTCGAGGCGGCCCACTTCGAAGCCCGCCGTTCGATCTATGCCTACTGCTTTTTCTGCAACGTGGCGGAATTCGGGAATTCCGCGATCAACACCCCCGAGAAAGACCGGACCAAGCGGGTCATCCCGCCTGGCAAGGAGGAACTGCTCTGGAAGGACGTCGACCTGTTCAGCCTCCGGGCCGAACGGAAGAAGTGGGAAAAGCTCAACGCGGGCCGGGACGGCTACATCCAAAGCACCCGCGGGCGCGTAACATCGCAGCCTTCGTCCAATATGGCCTTGGAAAGCGCTGTTCCAACCAGCCAGATCGCCCCAACCGGGCCCACGAAGGACTCCAAGCCCATATCGCCGGTAGGAACGGAACCAGCGGCGCCGCCACTTACGGAAAAACCCTCCATCGCGGTGTTGCCCTTCGATAACCTGAGCGCCGACCCAAGCCAGGAATTCTTCGCCGATGGGCTGGTGGAGGAAATCCTCACCAGCCTCTCGAAGATTTCCTCAATAACTGTCATTGCGCGACATTCAACATACACTTACAAGGGCAAGGCGGTTGATGTGCGAAACGTGGCGCGCGACCTGGGGGTCCGTTACGTGGTGGAGGGCAGCGTTCGGCAAGGCGGAAACCGCCTCCGGATAACCGCGCAACTCATAGACTCCACCGATGGGAGCCACCTTTGGGCTGAAAAATATGATCGGGTGGTCGAGGACATTTTCGACATCCAAGACGAGATCACCAAGGAGATCGTCACGGCTCTCAGAGTCAACTTGAGCAATAGCGAGGAGGCACTGCTCCTAAACCGAGGTACGAAGAACGTTGAAGCCTGGACCCACTGCGTTCAAGCAATGGAACATTTCCTGAAATTCAATCCGGCCGATAATGCCAAGACGCGGGAGCTGGCTGAGCAAGCAACCATTTTCGATGCCGACTACGCCCTGGCGTGGGCGCTCCTGGGCTTAACCTATTGGTACGTTGCCCGCATGGCGATTGACGAGGATTCCGCAAGCGGCATGGCGCGGTCAGCGGAACTGGCGGAAAAAGCACTGGCCCTCGATGAAACCAACTCCTGGGCGCTGGGTTTGGGCATGCTGGTTCAAAATCTCCTAGGCAATATCGAACAATCCCTTGCCATAGGAAAGCGCCTAATCTCGCTCCATCCAGGCAGTGCCGACTCGCGGGCTTGGTATTCGTATGCGCTGCTCCATAGCGGGCTACCGCAGGAATCCATTTCCATGGCGAAGGATGCCATGCGTCTCAATCCGCGGCATCCGTTCTGGTACAAACATAACTTGGCCCGTGCTCTTGATGCCGCCGGCCAACCTAAGGACGCCCTGAAGGAGTTGGACGGGATCCTTGCCCATCAGCCGGATTATTTCCAGGTGGTTCTGCTGCGAACGTGTATCCTTGCCATGGAAGGGCGGAAAAAAGAAGCAAATGAGGCCATGACCGACCTGCGAAGAATCAATCCGAATTTCCGGTTGGCCCACCTGGAGGGCTATTTCATGATGCGGGATCGGGAATACGTCACCGCCCTCACGGAAGCCCTCCGCAAAGCCGGGCTGCCGGAATAAGGCGCACCCCACCATTCCGCGTTGCCAAGTGCCACGTCGGGCCCGCACCACCCAACGTTCCCGTTCCCCATTGTCCCCACGTCCCAATGTGCTAGTACCTGCTATTCGTAATGCGCGTAATCTGATAGGTTTTGGTTCTTATGAGAACCAAGCCAATCGGATTGACCGCGGAAGAGAAGGGCAAGCTGGAACGCATGGTTCGATCCTCCACAGCAGAGCAACGCCAAGTTTTTCGGGCGCGTTTGATCTTGTTGGCCTCGACGGGACTTGCGGGCACCGAGGTTGCCAAGCAGTTGGGATGCCGGACAGCCACGGTCAGCAAATGGCGCCGGCGATTTTTTAGTCAACGCCTGGAAGGGCTTAAAGATGCGCCCCGTCCTGGGAAACACCGGCTGTACACCGCCGAAACCGAGCGCCGTATTCTGGCGATGCTCGACAAACCCGTCCCTGAGGGTTACTCCCGCTGGAATGGCCCGTTGCTGGCCAAGGCCCTGGGGGACGTGGATGTGCAGTTTGTCTGGAAAGTTATGCGCCGGCACAACATCGCGTTGGAGCGGCGGCATTCCTGGTGTATCAGCACCGATCCGGATTTCGCGGCCAAGGCGGCGGACATTGTGGGGCTGTATCTTCATCCTCCGGACAATGCCGTGGTGCTTTCGATCGATGAAAAGCCCAGCATCCAGGCTCTGGAGCGAGCCCAGGGGTGGCTGAGGCTGCCCAACGGAAAAGCGGTCACCGGATATTCGCACGAGTACAAGCGCCATGGAACCTCCAACTTGTTTGCCGCCTTGAACGTCGCGACCGGCCACGTGCAGGCGCAACATACCCAGCGCCGCGGGCGCGTTGAATTTCTTGCGTTCATGAATCAGGTCGTGGCTCGGTATCCTGACCGCGAAATCCACGTTATCCTGGACAACCTGAGCACCCATAATCCCAAACACGACAAATGGCTGCAACGACATAAAAACGTAAAACTCCACTACACACCGACCCGTGCCTCCTGGTTAAATCAAATCGAATGCTGGTTCAGTATCCTGAGCCGGAAAGCTTTGAAAGGGGCGAGCTTTACATCACCGTTAGAAGTTCGCCAAGCCATCGACCTCTTTATTGCGGCCTACAACAAAAACGCGGCACCTTTCCAATGGCGCAAAAAAAAGGTACGGCAAATACCCCTCTATGATAAATACGCTAATTTAAACAACTAAACACTAGTGGGTCATTTTGAAAATTGTCGTCCATAGCGTAGCGAAGGACCTTTCTCCCAATCACCCCAATCATCCATAAAAAGAAGACGGTTCGCGTCGCTCAGCACGGCATGGCGCCAGAAAATTGATCAAACATTGAAACTGACCCACCACCCAAAATCCCCCCCGCTTTCCGTTTTTCATTGGCTGTGGAAAAGTAGCCCTTGGCCAAACGGCCGGAGGAGGCCTGCCTGTCCGGCAAAACGGGCAGGCGGAAAATGGGAATCGTGACCAACGGAACATACCGGAGCGAAACAGATGCTGAAAATTTGGGGCCGCAAGAACTCCATCAACGTGATGAAGGTGCTGTGGGCCTGCGACGAGTTGGGTTTGGCCTTTGACCGGGTGGACCTGGGCGGCGCCTTTGGCGGCACGCAAGAGCCGGAATACCTGGCCAGGAATCCCAACGCGAGGGTGCCCACCATCGAGGACAAGGGCCTCGTGCTGTGGGAATCCAACGCGATTGTGCGCTACCTGGCCGTCACCTACGGCAACCCGGGCCTGCTGCCCGCGGACACACAGTCCCGCTGGATCGCGGAGCAATGGATGGACTGGCAGCAGACCACCCTGCACACGCCGGCCACCAAGCTGTTCTGGGAGCTGATCCGCACCGAACCGGAAGACCGCGATCCGGAAGGCATCGAGGCTGCGCGGATAAGCGCCGGAGAAGCCTGGACTCTGCTCGACGAAGTGCTGGCCAAGAGCGAATTCCTGGCGGGCGCCGAATTTTCCATGGCCGACATCCCGCTGGGAGCCGCCGCTTTCCGGTGGTTCGCCTTCGACATCGAACGCCCCGCAACGCCAAATGTGCGGGCCTGGTACGAGCGGCTCTGCCAACGGCCCCCCTATCAAACCCATATCATGAACCCCATGACTTGATTTACGGTGACCCGATTTGCCCCGCCCAGATTTGCCACGGGCCGGAGGACATGGGAAAGAAAGATTCGGCGTCCCGGAACCGGATTTTCCATAGGTTTGGCGGAAAAACGGCGCCACCAAAGCCGGGCGGAACCCCGGTGAAATGAGAATCCTATGGAAGACCTTTATTTTCGCCAGATCCTGCTCGGGTCCATGGCCAACTTCATCTACCTGATCGGTTCCAATTCCACCCGGGAGGTCTATGTGGTGGATCCGGCCTGGGATATTGAGGGCATCCTGGACTTCGCCGAAAAAGATGAAATGACCATCGCCGGGGCGCTGATCTCCCATACCCATCCCGATCACGTGGGGGGCGACCTGTTCGGCCAAAAAATCGAAGGGGTGGAGCAATTGCTGGAAAAGTGCGACATCAAGGTATACGTTCACAAAGCCGAGGCCGATTCTTTTTCGGTGCCCAATTCGGAGTTGGTGAAAACCGACGGCCATTCTTCCCTGACGGCCGGTGAGGTGAAAATCGATTTCATCCACACGCCCGGCCACACGCCCGGGTCTCAATGTTTCAAATTGTCCGACCGGTTGATTTCGGGGGATACCTTGTTTATCGGCAGTTGTGGGCGGGTGGATCTGCCCGGCAGCAATCCTGGAGACCTGTATGAATCGCTGACGCAAAAATTGATGAAACTCGATGATTCCACCCTGGTTTTTCCCGGCCACAATTACGCCCAGGACGCCACCCACACCGATATCGGGCGGGAAAAATCCACCAATCCATTCTTCCAGTTCCCCTCGAAGACGGCGTTTCTGCAAGCCATGGGATATGGTTGAAGATTCGCTCCGGCGTGGCCGGTCAGGAGGGGCTCCGGTGTTTTCAGGTCTTTCAGGCGACGCATTTTAAGCCGGGCCATCGTTCAGGAAGGTTGGAGCGTTCAAGGTGTCTCAGAGGATTGTTGCAAAGTTTTCAACCGGTTGATTTCGCAGGCGGGAGTTGCATCAATGACAAAAAGGATAGCCGTGATGAGCGGCGATGGGATTGGAGCGGAGGTTACCCGTGAGGGACTCCGGGTGCTCGAGGCCATGGCCGGAAAATTTGGGATGGCCACGGAAATCTCACATTTTCCCATCGGCGGCGTGGCGCTGGACCAGACCGGCGACCCACTTCCGCCCCAAACCCTGGAGGGCGGACGGGAAGCGGACGCCATTTTGCTGGGCGCGGTGGGAGGACCCAAATGGGACACGCTGGAGTTTTCTCTCCGGCCGGAACGCGGGCTGCTTCGCCTCCGGGCCGGTTTGGAACTGTTCGCCAATCTTCGCCCCGCCCAAATTTACGGCGATCTGGTGGAGGCTTCCACCCTGAAAAAAGAGGTGGTCGAGGGCTGCGATATCATGGTGATCCGGGAACTGACCGGGGGCATCTACTTTGGGGAACCAAGGGGCATCAAAGGTGAAAAGGGCGCCAGGGTGGGGCTGAACACATTGGTCTACACGGAGCCGGAAATCGAACGGATCGTGAAGGTGGGGTTCGAGATCGCCTCGAAACGCGGCAACAAACTGTGCTCAGTGGACAAGGCCAACGTATTGGAATCGTCCGTGTTGTGGCGGGAGGTGGCCGAGGAAATGGCCTCTCAATTTCCCGAGGTGGAATTGAGCCATCTCTACGTGGACAATGCCGCCATGCAATTGATCCGGGCGCCCAGGCAGTTCGACACCATCGTGACCGGGAACATGTTCGGAGACATTCTCAGTGACGCCGCGGCCATGATCACAGGCTCGATCGGGATGCTCCCTTCGGCCAGCATCGGCGCCGATGGCGCGCTTTACGAGCCTGTACACGGCTCCGCGCCGGACATCGCGGGCAAGGACATCGCCAATCCGCTGGCTTCCATCCTGTCGGTGGGCATGTTGTTTCGCTACACCTTCGACATGCCCGAGGCGGACCGGATCATTCAGTCCGCGGTTGTGGCGACCCTCTCGAAATACCGCACGGTGGACATCCAAGGACCAAATACGAAGACGGTGGGGTGCGGGGAAATGGGAGACCTCGTTCTCCAGCAATTGGCCGAAACCTCGGAACCCATTCCAGTTCCGGCCGCGCATTGATATAATGACAAGGGCTTTGGATTTTTCGACGGGAAGACACCCCCTGATTGGGGGGCGATCTCTTTCATGGATTCATTTTATATTCCGGGTCCAAATATTGTTGCTTGCGGCGAGGTCATTCATTTTTCACGCATTGAGGAGAATGAATCATGCGATATCAATTGCATCATGATATGCCCATCGGATCGTCATTGGAAAAAGCCATTGAAAACAAAGTCGAAAAAATAAAAAAAAGATTGAAACGCTATCATCCCGATGTCGCGGATCTGGCGATCAAACTGGATCGTCTGGAAAACCGCAATGAATATGAGTGCAATTTGATCCTCAAAGCTTTCAAGGAAACCATGTACGCCAAAAAAACGGCGCCCGAACTGAGGGTGGCCGTGGACAAATGTTTCGATGCGATATTCAGGGAGTTGGACCACTATCGAATCAAGATCAACAAATCTCTTCATTCCAACACCCGGCAACCCTGAAAACCCCTGGGGGGGGGGGAGCGATACTTTCCTTGGGACGCCGGATTCTGTCCAGGAAAATGCTTGACCGATAATCGGTTTCACCGCTTTTGATTCATCACTGCCGTTGGTAAATTGGACTCACCATCCACAAAACGAGAAGACCCGCACCCTTGTGCATGATTTCGAAATTCAAGCAATTTATTCTCCCCGGAAAACGGCTCCGCCTCCAGGATGAGGAACTTTAATGGCCGTTCCTCCCAAGCCTGCCTCCACGGTGGTGCCGATGCGCGGCCGGAACAACGGAAGTTCCCAGCCAGAGGTGTTGCCGGAGGAACGGAGCCAGGATTCCTCGGCCGGCCCGGGCGCATTTGTGTTTCCCAGCGGTGTGGCCGAACCTCGGGATAGCGCCCAGGGTGTCCGGCCTTCGTCCCCTCATCTCACCCCCGAACTCGCGGCCGCCAAAATCGCGGACGATTCCCCGCCGGGCAAGCCCTGGTTTTGTTCATGGCCGCGATTCGCGAAACCTGCGAGGAAACGCTTGTCCTGTTGGCCGGGCCAAAGGGCGCCACGGGGGCTGAACCCCATTGTATATCCGGGGAGGAAATGCTCGGGGTGAGGGAAGGGCCGGTCGGGGGAGCCGGTGATTTTTTCACCTGGCTGGAATCAGCCAGCTTTCGCCCCTTTACGGAAAACCTGATATATTTTGCGCATTGGATTACACCGGAAGCCAAACCTCACCGGGTTTCGACTCATTTTTTCTCGTCGAAGCGACCCAAACCCTTCTTGTGATCCCCGGCAGCCGTGAAATCAGGGGGCATTTCCGGCTCAATCCGCGGGAGGCGTTGGAAAAACAATGAAATGGGAACATCCATCCGATGGCGCCAACGGCTAAAGATATGGAGCCTTTGTCAAAATTCGATTCGACCGGCGCGACGATGGAACCATTGAAAACCCACGGGGTTGATACCATCATGCTGGAAATCCGCTTCGTGGAAAAAGGCAATCGAATGGTTTTTTACCCTTGGGATGCTGAATATGGGCGGTGAGTACTGGCGGATGCCTTCATGATCCTTCACTTTATAATTACAGCCATGGATATGCGTAAAACGGTTCGGGCAGGAAGCCTCAAATTTAAAATGATTCTCCAGCGCGCATTGCCGCTGGCATTGTTGATGAGCGTCGCCTATCAGGTGCAACCGGCGATGGGACAGGTCAATTTCAAGCCCCTTGAAAGAGGCCAATACACCGAGGTGGAGGAAAAGCTGATCGTTCTGCGCGGATTGGAGGTGTCCGCGGATTATGCCTTGCGAACCCGCATCAACAGCAATGACAACCTGGACAATGACGCCAAGGGCACCGACACCCATCAGGATTTGCGGCTGAATCTAAAGACCATGTTTCACAGGGACGTGGCCATCCATCTCAACCTTGAATTGGGGACGACGAACTTCGCCGGCAACAACCTCCGTGAAGCCCCCGGCGATGACCGGGCTGGCCTCGCCGACAGCCAAACCATGGCCATCATGGCCAGGGAGGCTTACCTGCGTTACCAATTCAACCCGAAGTCCGCCATATTAATGGGCAAGCACGAAATTTCGATCGGGGACCGGAAGGGTAAAATTTTCAATGCCATCGTCCCGGGCATTACTTTCGATTGCCGGATCGGAACCTGGTGCATGCCTTTTGGAATGGCCAAAACCGGCCCGGATGCCGGCGACGCGCTGTACCACGTCGGATTCCGTTACACCGCTTGGAAATTTGAAAAGGACAACGCCATCGACACCTTGCAGGTGGAGGTTTTCAGAATCAAATATTCCGAGGGAAAGATACCCCTGGGCAAGAATCTCGGCCCGGCCAGGTTCAATCCGGACGATCCCGCCAATGACAGCGGCGTGGATGGCGAAGCTGACGCCTCACAATATCTTCAGAGTACTGACGGGCCCCCGATCTACTACGATATCCATGGCCAGGATATCTTTGGCATCAGCGTCCTCTGGCGGAGCGGCCCCTATTTCCTCAATTTCGATTTTTTGGGCAATAAAGGAACCCGGAAATACCACACCTATCAGAGCTCCAACTTTACCATCAATGAAATCAAGGGCAACGCCTTGGAACTGGAGTTCGGAAAGCGGATGCCGGATTTCCACGTGGGATTCCGCCTCCTCAACGGGTCCGGCGACGCCTATATCGCTGGAACGGGCAACCAACCGGAGTTAAACCGCGCCCTGGGCGGATATTTTGAAATCACACCGGGAACCTACCGGGGCAGCAGGCTTTATTTCAACGGCGCCAGTTCCCAATTGGACCAGGGGGCGGGTCTCGGCCACTCGATCAACAATACCCGGATGTATGGGGTGTTCATCGACGTCAATAAAGACTCCCAAAAACAGCTCGAATATTCCTTCGGATTGTACAAATTGTCCTTCAACGAACCCATTTTAGATTTAAGTGGCGTCCTTCAGGACGACATTGGAATCGAACTCAACAATCTTTTCATTTGGAACCTGCACAAGGCCTTGAAAATTCACTTTGAAATCAATGCCATCCGCGCGGGCGGCGCGTTCAGCGTGGACGATTTCACCCGGCCCAATCAGGTTCAAGATGATTTTATCCAGGGCATTTTCCGGGTGGTTTATTCCTTTTGACCTGTGACGATTTTGGATGCCGAAACAACGCTGACGATGCGCAATGTGCTGGACGATTTTTACACCTTGAAAACATGATGGAGCCGAAGCGATGAAGCCCCCTTTTCCACACCTTCCGGGGAACATATCCGCCGCACTGTACGCCCGGGCCCGGAAATCGATCGTGGGAGGCGTCAATAGCCCTGTGCGCGCGTTCAAATCGGTGGGAATGGAGCCGTTGTTCATCAAAAAAGGAGAGGGGTCGGCCATCCAGGATGCAGACGGAAATTGCTACGTGGATTACGTGGGCTCATGGGGGCCGCTCATCCTGGGGCATGCCAATCCCATCGTGCTGGAAGCCGTACAGAGGGTGATTCGCGATGGCACCTCCTTTGGGGCGCCCACCGAATATGAAGTGCGGTTGGCGGAAAAGATGAAAGAAGCCTGTCCCGCGTTGGACCTGTTGCGTTTCGTGAACTCGGGCAACGAAGCCACCCAGGGCGCCCTGCGCGTAGCGCGGGGATTCACCGGCCGCGACCGCGTGATCAAGTTCGCCGGCTGCTACCACGGCAGCGTTGACTCCTTGTTGGTCAAGGCCGGCTCCGGGGCGACCACCCTGGGTGTCGCCGATTCCGCCGGCGTCCCGAAGGCATTCGTGGAAACCACGCTGATCGCGGAGTTCAACGACCTGCAATCGGTGATCGATTTGGTGGAAGGGTATGCCGGGGAAATCGCGGCGCTGATCCTGGAAATCATTCCGGGAAACATGGGTGTCATTCAACCGGATGTTTCCTTCCTGCGGGGCCTGAGGGAGATTTGCGACCGGGAGGGAATCGTGTTGATCTGCGACGAGGTGATGACCGGGTTCCGGGTGGCCCGCGGCGGCGCGCAATCCCTGTTCGGCCTCACCCCCGATCTATCCACCTTCGGCAAGGTCATCGGCGGAGGATTTCCGGTGGGGGCCTACGGAGGAAAAGCGGAGATCATGGAACAGGTGGCGCCGGAAGGGCCGGTTTACCAGGCCGGCACCCTCTCGGGAAATCCGGTGGCCATGGCGGCCGGCCTGGCCACGCTGGAGGTGTTGGAAAACGAAACGGTGTATTCTCAACTGAGCGAAAAATCCAGCTTCCTGGCCGATGGATTCAAGACGCTGGGGGAAAAAGCGGGCCATCCTATTCAATCCGCGGTCTTCGGGGGCATGTTCGGATTTTTCTTCTCTGAGACACCGGTGAGGAATTACACCGAGGCCCTGGCCACCGACACGGATATTTATCCCCGGTTTTTCCAGGGAATGTTGCAGCGCGGCATTTACCTGGCGCCCTCACCATACGAGGCGGCGTTTACCTCCACCGCTCATACGCAGAAAGACCTGGACACGACCGTTTCCGCCTTTGGCGATGTGATGGAACAATTATCAGGCGGATGATTTCGGATCATGATCGCGAAGGCGGAAGGCACCCATGGCCCCACCCACTGAAAATCCCTGGCGCCGGCTCCTTCAATTCAGCACAATCGGGCTGGAGATGGGCCTTTCCGTTGTCTTGGGGCTGTTGATTGGAAATTACCTGGACCGCTGGCTCAATACCGCCCCTTGGATGCTGGTGCTTTTTCTGATGTTGGGATTCGCCGCGGGTTTTCGCCGGCTTTTTTCACTGGCCAGGCAATATCAAAAGGAGATTTCGAAGGATAATAATGATGAATGAACCCCTGCAGAAAAATGGAAGCCAACAAGACCGGGAAACACCCGCGACGCCGGGTAAAACCCTGTCCCCGGCAACCTTCAACCGATTTCAGTTGTACCTTCTCCTCAGCGGAGCGGGGCTGGTGGGTTTGGCCGGGGTGGCCGCGGGTCTTGACTTCACCATGGGTGTGCTGTTAGGTTTCATTGTTGTCCTGTTCAATGTTTATTGGACAAAAAACCTAGTTAAAACAATTATTTTGACCGGAAAGTCAAAGACGCTTTTCACGTTTTTCTATATTTTCAAATTCGGACTGACCACCGGGGCGCTAATTGCAGCCATGATGTGGTTTGAAATGGATCCCCTCGGCGTCCTGGTTGGCCTTTCCGCCTTGATGCTGGCTACCTTCTTTTTTGCCATTGACTGGACCTGGTTCCGGGGTTGAGGCGGAAATTCCATTCCGAAATTCCGATCCCGCGCTCTTTTACCGCTGGACAACGACCATAACCATGGAAAAAGATTTCACCTGGGGGGGATTGCTGAAACCCCTCGAACACCTGATGTCCTCCTACGGCATCGATCCCAAACCGGCCATTGATGCGTTGTTCGTTTCGCTCGGGTTGATCCTGCTGGCCTACTTTGCCGGCCGGAAGTACCGCAAAACCGATATGGTCGAGCCGGACGGGAAAATTTCCCTGGCAAATACCATGGAAATCGTCATTTCCGGTTTAATGAATTTATTCAGCGGCATCATTAAACACCCCGGCACGGCTAGGAAATTGTTTTTTATGCTGGGAACTTTCGCCTTTTTCATCCTCGGGAACAATCTGATCGGGCTTATCCCGGGATTCAATCCGCCCACCGATCAGTTCAATGTTACCATCGTATTGGCCCTCATAACATTCTTCACGGCCCATTTTATTGGGATCAAGATCCATGGCTTCGCCTACATCAAGAAGTTCATGGGCCCCATCTGGTGGATCGCGCCTCTGATGCTCCCGATCGAATTGATCAGCCATCTGGTGCGGCCCCTTTCGCTGTCCATTCGCTTATTCGGTAACATGACCGGGGATCATAAAGTCGTGTTGGTTTTCACCTCTTTGCTGGCTCTCGGGTTGCCCATTCCCTTCATGGGCCTGGGTATTTTCATTGCTTTTCTACAAACTTTCGTTTTCATCCTCCTGTCTTCGGTCTACTTCCAGGATGCCCTGGAAAAGGCCCATTAATTCATAATTTTCATCGAAATAGGCATTGTCATGAAGAAGAAATTTTTCGCCTTGCTAGGCTTCGCATTGTTGTTCCTGGCCTCTCCACTCTATGCCGCGCAGGGCGATTTGGCGGTATTCGGCCTGGCCCTCGGCGCCGGGTTGGCGGTCGGAGTGGCCGCCCTTGGCGGTGGCATCGGCCAGGGAATCGCGGTTTCCTCCGCCTTGGAAGGTATCGCCCGCAATCCCAGCGCCGCGGGTCAAATTTTCACCCCGATGATCATCGGACTGGCCCTGATCGAATCGCTGGTGATTTATGGGCTGGTGATCGCCTTCATTCTCCAAGGGAAAATCTAGTCTCCCCCACCTCCCCTTTTGGCCGCGATGGCCTGGGGGAGGTCTCCTTTCCCCATGCGGAAACGCTTGGATTTCCTGCTGTTGGCCTCCCGGCTGCCCGGAATTGGCCCTAATTGTCCTTATTTATCCTTAATTTATCCTTGACTTATTAGGTGTTTTGCTGCATAATTCATCTTGTCGGGTCGAACACAGGGTGTGAAAACAACCTGAATCACCGCGGCGCCAATTCCTGAATGATTTTGGCTCAGCACCATGAAGCGGGAGGATTGACCGCTTTTTTTTCGATGTGTAAGAGTAAACAAATGTTCAACTAAAATGCTCCCGTCCGGTACAGAGTGATATCCGGGCCGTCTTTTTTTTCATTTTCCAGGGAGGCCCTTTGAAGGAAATAAAAAATCCGCCAGGGAACGGCGAAGGCGAAACCCATCCCGAAAAGTCCGGGGGGAACAACGTCCTTCCATTCCGGGATCCGAAATCCAAAAAGAAGACCAACCGCATTGGGTTTCCGGCTCCCAGTTTCACGGGGCCTGCGCTGAAGCCGGGCGGCGATGGATGGGAAGAAGCCGGGATCGAGGAGAAAATTGCCTCCCTGGCGGCGTTGGGATTGGACGAGGCCGAGATCGAGGTATGTTTGGAGGCGTCCTTGGAGGACGACCCCATCTCGAAAGAACGGTTCGACACGGCCGTGGAGTCGGGACGGATCAAGGGCTCGGCGCGCATCAAGGCGGCCCAGTACGAGGCGGCGTTGCAGGGCAAGGTCAACGCGCAGGCTCAGGTGTTGGCCCGTTTGGAAGGAGACAGGATTGAAGAAGGTGAGGGGGAGGAGCGGGAGATCGAGGTGGTACGGAAAATTCTCACGCCGGAAGAAAGCCAGGAAGGAGAAAATTAAGCTTGAAGCAATTTTTCTCCCCCACCAGCCACAGGTTTTCGACAGCCCGGCCCGCAACGTGGTTTACGTCAAGGGCCGGCGGGCGGGGGGCACTCATGGCGCGGCAATTCGGTTGGTGGAGATCGCTCACCTGCAAAAAGGGAGCAGCCACCTGTGGGTGGATACGACACACCGCAATATCGAGCGTTACCTGAGGCGGTATTTTTTCAGGGCGTTGCGGGGCACCCGGTTTCATTGGAACCAACAACGAAAAACGCTCACCTTCGAAGGCGGCGGTTATTGCGATTTCGGCTCCGCCTCGAGACCGGAAAACCTGGAAGGCTTTGGCTACGACTATATCTGGATCAACGAGGCCGGAATTCTTCTCAAGGATGAGGCGCTGTTCTATTCCACCTTGTCGCCGATGATGATGGAGTCCCCGAAGGCCCAGGTGTTCATCATCGGAGCGCCGAAGGGGCCGGGGTTGTTCCAGCGGATGTACGATTGGGGCCAGGACGAGATGCGGCCGGAGTGGGCCAGCTTCCGCCACGCTTCCCACCTGAACCCTTTGCTGCCCAGGTCGGCGTTGGAGGAAATGCGGGCCAACATGCCCGAGCGGGTTTATCGCCAGGAAGTGCTGGCGGAATTCGTGGAAGGCGAGGGAAGTGTTTTCCGCAACGTCAGCGCGATCGTCCGCCCCGGAGCGGAACCGGAGGCGGTGGCCCCGGATGTTTCATATGTGCTTGGGATCGACCTGGCCCGCCACACCGACTTCACGGTGATCTGGGCCGGACGCGCCGACACCTGCCACGGCGTGGCTTGCGAACGGTTCCGGCGCATTCCCTGGGAACGGCAGGTGGCCCGCATCGCCTACATGGCCCGCAAGTATCACGATGCGCCCATTTACGCCGACGCCACGGGCATGGGCGATCCGGTGGTCGAGGACCTGGCCCGGGAAGGGTTGCAGGTGCAAGGCATTAAATTCACCAAAGAGCGCAAACGGCAAATCATCGATCATCTGGCGATCGGCATTGAACGGGAGCGATTGACCATCATCCCCCACGACCAGACCGTGCGCGAGTTGCACGCATATGAATATCGCCAACTGCCCACCGGCCATCTGCGCAGCGAAGGGGGCGGGGGGCAACACGACGATTGCGTGATCGCGCTGGCCCTTTGTTATTGGGGCATGTCGGCCCGGGAACCCGGGTTCATCCTAGGATCAAAAATGGTGACCAGTGAATTGGATTGAAAAAACTTTTTCCTTTGTTCGCGGCATCGCGCCGATTTTCCGCAACCGCCATCACCCGGCCCAGGAACTCCCCGCACCATTGTCCGGTGAAAAACCGGAGGAGTTGGCCTGGGCCGGGGGCCTGGTTTTCGGCGGGGCGCCCATGGAGCTTTGGAACCCGGACGACCTGGTGAGTCATCAGGGGTACGCGGTCTACCGGAAAATTCTCAAGGACGACCAGGTGCGTGCCCTGCTCGCCTTGAAGCAGGCGATGATCACCTCCCGCAATTGGCATTTCCGGCCAGTGGAAAACAACCGCAGGCAGCGCGATTGCGCTGAATTTTTCCGCTTTCTGCTGGAAAAAAACCTGCGCGGCCCTTTCAAGCAGGCGCTTTCCAACCTGATGAGCAGCCAAGCCTTCGGCTTCAGCCTGCTGGAAAAGGTGTATCAGCCGGTGCAATGGAAGGAGCGCACCCTGTGGGGCATCTGCCAGCTCAAGCTGCGCCCGGCCGAAACGTTCACCTTTGAGATGGACGCGCACGGCAACATGACCGGGCTGCTTCAGGAGCAAGGCGGGCGGAAGGCATCCCTGCCTCCCTGGCGATTCATTCACCACGTCAACAAACCCGAGGTCCATCCGCTTTATGGGGAATCGGACCTGCGGGAAGTCCACCGCCACTGGTGGTCCAAGGAAAACATCTGTAAGGGGTGGATCAATTTCAATGGCAAGGGCACCATCGCCATCCGCGACTCCTTCAACGTCGCCTCCATCACCGACAACGGGGCGGGCGATTACACTGTCACCTGGGACACCGATTTCGCCAGCGGCGACTATGCCACCTTG
>JACZSY010000304.1 GCA_022573975.1 SAR324 cluster bacterium
AAGCTTTAAAAGGGGTGTGACCAACCAAAAGCATGGGGGATTTCATCTCCCACAACCCCAGACCATTTTTTGGAAAAAATGGATTAAAACTTTCAATAAGATATAATGCCTATTCCCTCAACTCCGCTAAAAAGGGCGTATTGGAAAATATTTCAATGGTTAACCGGTCAAAAGTCCTTTATCTCGATGAATGCGGATATGGACGGCCAAACCATCGATTCCCGGAAGCGGTGATCCTCCCCAACAGCACCTCACCCCCTGGCCCCCTCTCCAAAAGAGAGGGGGAAATTCTTTGTAAGAACAACAATATATCATAAGAACGCCCCTCCGGGCCGTTCAAAATCACCGCGGAGAGGGGCAGCCCCGGGCACGGTGTTTGTGGCCGGGGCGGGGTGAGGTGCGGCGTGGAAAAACACATTCCTCGCCTTCCAATGCAAAACAATTTTGCTGAGCTATAAGGAATAGGCATTTTCGGGTAAATTCCAATCCGGCCCCCAAACAACCCCAAGGCCATCCGGCACTGGCCGGATGTCATCGGCGGGTGTAAATTTAAATTTACACCTCGGTCCAATATGGTAATATCAAAGGGTTTTGTGACCGGTTTTTGACAAGTCCGGAAAATATGGAAGAATGGAATCATAGGTGATAATCATATCCGGAACCCAGCCAGCCTCCAATCCTGACATCCTCCTGGAATCCACCAGCCAATGAGCGGCCCAGCAGTCAACGACGTCAACATCTGCATCGCCACCGAAAACGGAAGCGGCAGCGCCTCCGCCAACAACATCCTCTTCAAGTCCATCTTCAAGATGGGCATCCCCTGTTCAGCGAAGAACCTGTTCCCCTCCAACATTCAGGGCCTGCCCACCTGGTATCAGATCCGGGCCTCGGGCCAGGGCTACCTGAGCCGCAAGGACACGATCGACGTGATGGTGACCTTCAACGACCGCACCGCCGCGGAGGATGTGGAAAAGGTGCGCCCCGGCGGGCTGGTTCTCCATGACGACTCCAAGCCCCTGCCCGGCAACCTGATGCGCGAGGACCTGACCTACCTCGGCGTGCCGGCGGCGAACCTGGTGCGCGAGCACATCAAGGTGACCCAGCTGCGGGCCAAGCAACGCAACATGATCTACGTGGGGGCGCTGGGCCAGTTGTTCGGGATTCCGCTGGAGATCCTCAAAGCGGTGCTGAGCGACACTTTCGGGGACAAGCCGGCGGTGATCGAATCGAACTTCCTCTGCATCGAATTGGGCTACCGGCACATGGAGTCCATCGGCGCCAGCCACGGGATACCCCGCCTGGAGCCGATCCCCGGCGGCAACAAGGGCAAGATCATGACCGAGGGCAACACCGCGGCCGCGCTGGGCGCCATCTTCGGCGGGGCGAGCGTGGTGGCCTGGTACCCGATCACCCCTTCTTCCTCGCTGGTGGAGGAAATGATCGCCTACATTCCCCGTTACCGCACCGATCCGGACGGCCACAACCGCTACGTCATCCTGCAGGCCGAGGACGAGCTGGCCTCCGCGGCGATTATTATCGGGGCCGGATTCTGCGGCGCCCGGGCCATGACCTCCACCTCGGGCCCCGGGCTGTCTTTGATGCAGGAGGGCATCGGCCTGGCCTACTTCGTGGAAGTGCCCTGCGTGTTTTTCATCGTGCAGCGGGGCGGCCCCTCCACCGGCCTGCCCACCCGCACCCAGCAGGCGGACATCACCTTGATGCACCAGGGTTCCCACGGGGACACCAAGCACATCGTGCTGATTCCCCATGACAACCCCTCCACATTCGAAATGTCCTGGCGGGCCTTCGACTTCGCGGACCGCTATCAATGCCCGGTGCTGGTGATGCTGGACCTGGACATCGGCATGAACTCCAACATTTCCGAAACCTTCAGCTACCCCGACCGGCCCCTGGACCGTGGCAAGCTGCTGTCCAAGGAAGACCTGGAAGCCCAGGGCGGAAAATTCATGCGCTACCTGGACCGCGACGGCGACGGGATTACCCAGCGCACCATCCCCGGCAACGACCACCCTGGGGCGGCCTACTTCGCGCGGGGGTCCGGCCACGATGAGAACGCCACCTATTCCGAGGACAATCAGGTCTACCGCAAATTGCTGGACCGGCTGCGGAGAAAATACGAGGGCGCGCGGGATCATGTACCGCGGCCCATCGTTTCCAATGGGTCGGGAGGAAGCGAGGGCGTGATCTGCTTCGGTTCGAGCTATCAGCCCACCCTGGAGGCGCTGGACCGGCTCAAGGACGAGGGCCAACCCATGGACCACCTGCTGCTGCGCGCGCTGCCCTTCACCGGCGAGGTGCGGGACTTTCTCGCGGCCCATGAGAAGATTCATCTGGTGGAACAAAACCGGGATGCCCAGATGACCCAGATTATGCGCGACGATTTTCCCGAATTCGCCGCGCGCATCCATCCCGTCCTCATTTATGACGGTCTGCCGGCCACCGCCGGCGAGATCGTAGAGCTCATTAAGGGAGAAACCGGATGAGCGATCCCGCCTCGCAGCTTCAACCGCAGGAAAACCTGCTCCATCTGATCAAGAAGGATTATGAGGGGGTCGACTCCACGCTTTGCAAGGGATGCGGACACGACGCCATTACCGCCTCCATCATCACCGCCTGTTTCGAAGCCAACATCGACCCCAAGCGGGTGCTCAAGCTGAGCGGCATCGGCTGCGCGGCCAAGACCACCAACTATTTCATGAACCAGAGCTTCGGGTTCAACGGCATTCACGGGCGCATGGCGGCCATGGCCACCGGCACTTCGCTGGCCAACCATCATCTGATTCCCATCGGGGTCTCGGGCGACGGCGACACCGCTTCCATCGGGCTGGGCAATTTCTCCCATATGATCCGCCGCAACCTCCGCATCTGCTACCTGGTGGAAAACAACGGGGTCTATGGGCTGACCAAGGGCCAGTTCTCCGCCACGGCCGACCGCGGCACCCGCCAGCGCAAAGGCGCGCCGAATCCCTGGGAGGCCATTGACATCCCCACCCTGGCCATCCAGATGGGCGCCACATTCGTGGCCCGCAGCTTTTCCGGCGACCGCAAGCAACTGGCGCCGCTGATCGAGGCCGCGCTCAACCACAAGGGCACCGCCATCCTGGACGTGCTCTCTCCCTGCGTGACCTTCAACGACCACGAGGGCTCCACCAAGAGCCTGAAGAACATCCGCGCCAACCGCGACTCCCTGCACGACGTGGACTTCATCCCCGTATTCGACGAGGTGATGACCAATTATCAGGAAGGCTCGGAAATCCGCGTGCGCATGCACGAAGCCGGCATGATCACGCTGCACAAGCTCAAGGACCACGATCCCCATCACCGCCGCCGGGCGCTGGAACTGCTGGAGGAAGCCCGCGAGAATGGCAAGTTCCTCACCGGACTGATCTATATCGATGAGGAAGCCCCCAATCTGGCGGAGATCGAGAACCTGCCGGAAAAACCCCTGGCCTTCCTCAGCGACGAAGAACTGCGCCCCTCCCAGGAGGAACTGGACAAGCTCAACGCGTCGTTCATGCTGTAACGCGAAGCCATCAGGAACGGGCCGTACGCCACCGGTGGTTCCATTTGCCCCTTCTTTCCCTTTGCCGAGCCTTCCACGGGCCGGCCCTTCCCTCCGGCCCGTTTGCCGTCCATGAAAAAAGTCCAGGACCATTTCTTCAATCAAGCCAAACGCGAGGGTTTCGCGGCCCGCTCGGTCTACAAGCTCCAAGAGATCGACCGCAAGCGGCGGCTGTTGCATCCCGGCATGCGGGCGCTCGATCTGGGTTGCGCGCCCGGATCGTGGCTGCAATACGCCGCCGAACGGGTCGGCCCCTCGGGGAGCGTGTTGGGAGTGGACCTGCACCCGGTGGCGGCCAAGCTGCCGCCCCAGGTTCGCCTGCTGACCGGCGACGTGTTTTCGCTTTCAGCGCGGGATTTGCTGGCGGAAGGCGGTGGGGAATTGTTCGATGTGATTCTCAGCGACATGGCGCCCAAGACCACGGGCATCAAGCAGGCCGACGCCGCCCGCTCCGCCACGTTGGTGCGCCGGGTGCTGTCCCTGGCCCGCGAAACCCTCAAGCCGGGGGGCGCCTGCCTGGCCAAGGTGTTCCAGGGCGTCGAAATGAAGGCCCTGCGCAATGAATTCGCCGAGGCCTTCGAGCGGGTCAGCGTGCAAAAACCCAAGGCCAGCCGGGGCGAAAGCGTCGAGGTGTTCCTCCTGGGCGAGGGATTGCGGGGAGGGTGAGAATTGGGGGGATGGGAGTTGCGACACCCGAGGCCTCACCCCGGCGGCGACAACCCGCCAACCCTCTCCGGTCTATACCGCATCGGAAAGGGTCAGCGCCGCTGTTAGGCGCTGGGGTGGGGCCTCGCCGGAAAAACCTCAATCCCCCAAATCAATCCACCCCATGGACATAAAGCTCCCCTCCCTGCCCAACGAGGAGGGGCCGGGGGAGGGGTCCGGCGGCAATCCC
>JACZSY010000305.1 GCA_022573975.1 SAR324 cluster bacterium
CGGTGAAATTTCCCCCTCTCCCGCGGGAGAGGGGTGCCCGAAGGGCGGGGTGAGGTGCTGTTTGGGATGATCGCCGCCTCCGGGATGCTGAGGCCGGGCCGCCCGTTTCCTCAGTCTTCGGGGTGGAGGCAAAATTTTCGGCAACTTATTGTTTTCATTAATTATACATCTCTTTTTGCTGAGCCAAAGGGACAGGCATATAAAATGATTTCCATCGAAGTTATTATTGCCTGGAAATGGGGAAATATTTTGTAATCCTGGGAGAAAGATTTTGCGGGGCTGGCTTATGTAAATTTTGGGGTAATAAAATTAATATTTTCGGCAAAAGGCACCTTTTGTTGAAAAAATCGTTAAATTATTGTGGAAAATTTCCAATTTATTGGATATAGGGAAAACCAATGGACCAGCGCCCGAAATTTAAATTGCACTTAAAGGGATTCGCATGCCCCACCCGCCCGACCGCCGCAAGCTCGATGCGCGAAAAACCAAGGATCAACTGATCGCGGAACTGGAGGAACTCCGCAGCCAGGTTTCCGCGCATTCAAACGATCCAACTCCACCAGTGGAGTTGGACGAATGGTTCCAGGAGAGTGAGCCGCAACTGCGGTTGCTCACCGATGCCCTCCCCGTACTGATCTCCTACGTGGATGCGAAACTGCGTTACCGGTATGTCAACCACGCCTACGAGGAATGGTTCGGGCATTCCCGCGATTGGATGATCGGCCGCCATGTGAGTGAAGTGCTGGGCGAAACGGCCTATGAGACCCTTTGGAGATACCTGGAAAGCGCATTGGCCGGTAAAGCGGTCACCTATGAGGACACGATTCCTTACCGCGCCGGGGGCACCCGCCATACCCACGCCAGCTTCGTTCCCCATTTCGATGAAAACGGAACCGTTTTGGGTTTCTTCGTCTCCGTGACCGACATCAGCGAGCGCAAAAAGGCCGAAGAGGCTTTGCGGGAGGCGAACGAAAACCTGGAATCGCGGGTGGAGGAACGGACCGCGGAACTCCGCCGCGCGAACGAGGCGCTGACGGCCCAAATCGCGGAACGGGAGCGGACGGAAGTCGAATTGCGGAAGAGTGAAAACCTGCTGAAAAGAATCATCGATGAAATTCCCGCCGCTTTGGCCGTCAAGGACATGCAAGGACGTTATGTAAAAATCAACCAAGGTTGGAGAAATCTTTTCAATACGGACGAGAAGGAATCCCTCGGCAAAACACCCGGGCAGGTTTCTTCTTTAACCGAGGAACAGGCCGAAGAAATCGCAAAGGATGACTTGGCGGTGGTCGAGAGTGGAAAACCCGTCACCCAATTGATGCAACATCTATTGGACCGAAATGGCGTGGAAAGGATTTTCGACACCCGCAAGGTGCCCCTCAAGGACGAAGACGAAAACATAATCGGACTGATTTCCATCGGATTGGATATTACCGAAAGCAGGAAGGCCGAACTGGCCATCAAGGATTCCGAGGAAAAAATGAGGGCGGTGGCCGATCACTCCCCTTCCACGATCATCCTCAAGGATCTGGAGGGGCGGTTTCTGATGGTCAATCGGCGCTTCGAGGAATGGCATGGGGTATCGCCCGAAGCGGTGATTGGGAAAACCCTATTCGATCTTTTTCCCCGGGAATTTGCCGAATCCATGACGGCGCAGGAAAAAAAGGTTCTCGAGACCGGCCGGATGGAGATCCGCGAATACGAAATACCAACCCTGAAACAAGGCCGGCTTTCGGTTCTCAACACCAAGTTTCCGGTGCGGGACGGGGAGGGCAAAATCATCGGCATCGGCGCAATCACCACCGACATCACGGAACGCAAACTGGCCGAAAAGGCGCTCTCCGCCAGCGAAACGCAATTCCAGGAGCTGGTGGAAGGTTCGATCCAGGGCATTCTCATTCATCGGGATGGCAAAGCGTTGTTCGCCAATCGGGCCTGCGCGGATATTTTCGGCTATGAAAACCCGGAGGCCATCCTTCGCCTCGATGAAATTTTCGATTTGGTCCACCCCGAAGACCGCCAGCGGGTCGTTTCAATTTACGAGGCCCGCAAGGAAGGGAAAGAGGTTCCCAGCCATTACGATTTCAAAGGAATAAAAAAGGACGGGGCCCAGCTCTGGATCGATCATATAGCCAGATTTGTTTCCTGGAAAGGCGAACCCGCGATCCAAGCCACCTATTTCGACATCACCGAGCGCGTGGAAGCGGAGGAGAAATTGCGGGAGAGCGAGGAAATGTTGCGCTCGTTCCTGGACAATTCACCCTCGACAATTTTTCTGAAGGATTTGGAAGGCCGTTACCTGATGGTGAATCGATGGTTCGAGAAAGAGCGTGGAAAGAGCGCGGAAGAACTGCTCGGTAAAACCGCCGGAGACATTTTTGCCGATGAGTACGCAACCAGTTTCAGCAACCAGGAAAGTGAGGTTTTGCAGACCGGAATGCGGGTGGAGTGGGAGCTGGACGTGCCCCTTGCCGATGGGAGCGTGGTCCGTGTGATCAACCACAAATTCCCCGTGTACAACCCTGACGGGGTCGTGATTGGCGTCGGCACCATCGCCACCGATATCACCGAACGAAAGCTGGCGGAAGAGGCGTTGCGCTCCAGCCAGAGGTTGCTGGAGACCATTTTCGACACCATTCCCCAGAGCCTGTTCATCAAGGACATAAATTCCAATTACCTGATGGTGAACCGGACTTTTGCGGAACGCCACAATCTGGTGCCGAAAGATTTTATCGGGGTGCATACCCTGAATGGTCCTCTAGGCACGGAAATTGAGCGGCGGAAGTTCCTGGAGTATGACCAAATCGTGCTGGAGAGCGGCCAGCGTTTTGAAATCCACGATTACCCCATCACCCAGCCCGATGGCACGGTCAGGTATTTCAGCAATATCTTATTGCCGCTGCCTGGCCCCGAGGGAGATATGGTGGGATTGGTGGGCATCGCCGAGGACATCACCGAGCGCAAGCTGGCGGAAGAGAAATTGCGGGAAAGCGAGGAATTGTTCCGCAATACCATGGAGAATTCCCCCACGATCTTCTTCATGAAGGACATGGACGGGCGCTACCTGATGGTCAACCCCCAATACGAGAAATGGGTGGGCAAAAGCAGGGGGGAGATGATCGGAAAAACCTCAGCCGAAATTTTTCCGGAGGAATTTTCACGCCTGTTCGTTTCCCAGGGCCGGGAGGTGATCGAAACCGGCCGGCCTGTTTCGAAGGAGTTGGACGCTCCCAACGCGGATGGGATCCGGAGGATCGTCTGCACCAAGTTTCCGGTGAGAAATGCCGAAGGCGTTCCCATCGCCATCGGCTCCATCATCTCCGACATCACCGAGCGCAAGCAAGCCGAGGAAAAACTTCGCCAAAGCCGCGATCAGCTCCGCACGATCACCGACAACCTGCCGGTGATGATCCTCTATATCGACCAGGATGAGCGTTACGTTTTCATGAACAGAACCGCGGAGGGATGGTTCGGAAAATCCTCCGAGTCGCTCATCGGGAAAACCATCGAGGAGAATCTCGGCGGCTCCGAATACAAAAAAGTTCAACCCTATATTCAACAGGTGCTTTCCGGGCAGGAGGTTCGGTTTGAACCCCAACTGAAATACGCCGATGGCGGTGAGCGCACCATCGATTTGCTGTTTATTCCCGACAGGGAGCCCGAGGGCGGGGTGAAAGGATACTTCGCATTGGGACGCGATATCACCGAATTCAAGGCCCTGGAGGACAAACTGCGGCAATCCCAGAAAATGGAAGCCCTCGGCACCCTCACCGGTGGCATCGCCCATGATTTCAACAATATCCTGGCTCCGATTCTCGGGTTTTCCGAAATTTTACTGGAGAAGGCGGACCCATCGACCAAGGAATACAGCAACCTGAATTCCATTTTCAGGTCGGCCATCCGGGCGAAGGATTTGATTTCGCAAATCATGCTGTTCAGCCGGCCGGGTGAATCCATCAAAGTGAACTGCGATTTGAGAACCGTCGCCCGGGAGATCGTCGGGCTCCTCCATTCCACCTTCCCCAAATCGATTTCCATTCAGGCAAACATCTCCAAGAACCCCGGAAACGTATTTTGCGATCCTTCCCAGATTTACCAGGTGCTGTTGAACCTTTGCGTCAACGCGGAGCAGGCCTTGAACGAGGAGGGAGAAATCACGATTTCCCTGGACCGGGCCGAACTGGAGGCGCTTCCGGATTTCACCGGGAACCTGCTTTCCGGCACCTTCGTCCGTTTGGCTGTTTCCGACAATGGAATCGGCATGGGCGCGGATATATTGCCTCACATTTTCGATCCATTTTTCACCAGGCGCGAAGTGGGGGAAGGCACCGGATTGGGCCTTTCCACGGTATTCGGAATCGTCAAGACGCACCATGGGGGAATCGTGGTCACCAGCCAGCCGGGGGAGGGCTCCACATTCGAAATTTTTTTCCCCAGGGTCGAGGATGCTCCGGAACAAC
>JACZSY010000306.1 GCA_022573975.1 SAR324 cluster bacterium
GGCTCGGTTCATTGGAAACCCGCAATGAAATTGAACCCTACATCAACCGTGTGGCCGGCTTCATGTTCGAGTACGACCGTGAAGACATCATCCTCACCGAGGAAGAAGAAAGACGGCTGATGACGGTCGAAAAGAAAAGGGGCGAAATCCTGGCCGATGCGGTTACCCGGGTCGACCGCCTGGAAGCGCGTTATCAAAAAAGGCAATTGCAAAATCGCCTCAAAACCGAAGAACGCCCCATCCACATCATCAACCAATTAATCCGGATTTCCAAACAGGATCCGGAAGATATTCATACCTACCTTTGGCTGGCCAACCTGATGGCCCAGGAAATGCCAAAAATCCGGGACCCGAACCGGCGCCTGGAAATGCGCGATGAAATCCTCTCCGCCTGCCAAAAAGCCTTTGCCCAGATCGACGACTTCCTCAACCTGCAGGGCATCGACGCCTTGAGCGATCGGGACAAACGCCGTTCGGAATACCTGAAAGCGATCACCGCCATCCGCAAGCCCCTGATGGACGGATGAACCCCTCCCCCCGCGGCTTTCCCGCCGGGCGGAGCACGGTGCGCCATGGTGTTTCGTTGCGGGCCCCGCCATGGCGCCGGCACCTTAAAATCCGCCGCCCACCTGAATCATGTAGTTTTCCCCCTCGTCCGTGACCAGAAACTGAACATAGAGGTTTTTTCCGCCATCGATGGAAATCCCGCCCCGCACGTTCCTGTCGTCCTCCCGCAAGGTGGAATGCAAAATTTCCCCCTCCAACACAGCCTGTATCGTGTTGTAAAGCTGGACCTTGAGGCCCAACTCAAACACCCGGTTGTCCAGGTAAAAATTGACCAGGAACCCTCCCCAGCGGTCAAAGGGAAACAACTCCACGCTGACGATTCCGAACAGGGAGGCTGATTTTCCGTCGATCCGGGCTTCCTTCTCCGCGCTGTTTTTTACCGCCCGCCCCAACAGGCCCAGGGCGATGGCCAAGCGGAATTCTTCCAGGTTGAGCAATTGCATCTTGCCCTTGATCTCGCCGTAGTCGAACTCGTGGGTGGGTTCCAGCGTGAAATTGAGGTCGGTCAGGAGTTGAAAACCGCCCAATTGCAGACCGTACCTGATGTTATAAAAATTGAGGTCCGGATCGCCGATGTCGGTCAATTCCAGGGTGCCGTGGATGATATGGGTTGTTGGCTGATTTAGCGCGGTGGGATACTTGATGATTCCGGCGGTGTTGACGCCATGCTCCAATTCAACGGCGGTTGCCGGGAATCCTGGCCAAGCCAGCGCCCAAAGCAACCCCACCCCGATCAGGGCGAATGTTTTCAATGCTGCCCTCCCATCCTTGGAACGGTTCGGCTACCTGCCTTCGGGGAATGCCTCCCCCAAAAAAATCAGTATACCAGAAAGAAATCGTTTTGCGCCCCCCCTCGGCATGGCCAAGGCGAGATTCGTCTTCGCACCGCTCCATCGGATGCGAAACCGTGGATTCCTGGCCCGTTCTTTCCCTCAAGCGTCCTTGGAAACCATGGGACGGGCCAATCTGGGGCTTCCACAAAGTCAGCCGGTGAAGCAGAGCGAAGCCTCACCCTTCCGGCCTGCGGCCCGGCGCCGCGAAGCCTCACCCTTCCGGCCTGCGGCCTCCCTCCCTCTCCGCATGGTCGAGGGTCAGACCTGCCATGCAGTTCATGGCGGGTCTGGGGCGAGGCCGCAGTTCGCTGTTGAATCTGCGTTCATCGGCTGTTCCTAAGCAGTTCACTGTTGCAGTTCTTGGCGGCCTCCGCGCCTCTGCGAGACCCCTTCGCAGTTTGCTGTTCGCAGGAAACGCAGTGTGTTTCTCCCGCGTTCATCGGCGTTCATCGGCTGTTCCAAAGCAGTTCGCTGTGCTTCGCGCCTTTGCGTGAGGCCGGAAAAAGGGGAACGCTGGCCATGGACAATGGATCGAGGCAGGGCGGGAACGCGGTGGAGCAGGCCCCTGACGACAGCATCCGCTCTTAGCGGATATTGCCCTTTTCATCCATGCGGAGAATCCAGGCATCCTCTTTTCCGGCGCCTTTGGAACTGGTGCGCCCGGCCGCGATAAAACCGCCGCCTGGCACGGGGACGATGGAGGCGCCGAAATCCCATCCCCTTCCGCCAACGGGTTTGGCCCAGATCAATTTGCCTTTGGCGTTCAGGCGGATAAACATGGCGTCCGCCCGGCCCCGGCCGAAGGATTCGGTGACGCCCGAGAACACAAATCCGCCATCGGGCGTGGGCGCGGCATAGGTCAGCAGTTCCATTTTCTTCGCGCCGAATTTCTCATTCCATCCCATCCGGCCGTTGCGGTCCAAGGTGAAAATCCAGGCATCGAAATTCTGGCCGGAACCGATCAGCGTGTCGGCGGCGACAATGAATCCGCCGGTCAAGGTGGGCTGGATGGATTTCCCGCGGTCTGTTTTTCCGCCGTAATCATAGCTTCTGGACCAGACTATGCGCCCGGTGTTGGAAAGCCTCACCACCCAGACGTCTGTCTGGTTGCCGGCGGTTTCCTTGTATCCGATGAATATGAACCCCCCTCCCGGAACGGCGGCGATAAAATTGGCCAGGTCGTCCCTCCCGCTTACGCCGATAACGCGCTCCCAGAGCACCTTGCCGGTGCCATCGAGGCGGATGATCCAGGCATCGTTCTTCCCGTCCCTGGTGGAGTTTGTGCGGCCGGCCACCACCAGCCCCCCCCGGGGCGCGTTGGCGGCGGAAAGCATGTGGTCGTTGCCGCTACGGCCGAACAAATACTCCCACAGGGTTCTCCCCTGATCGTCCAGGCGGACCACCATGCCGTCGGTTTTCCCGGCGCCCCGGGAGCGAGTGTTGCCCACCACGTAAAAACCGCCCCGCGGGATGGGTCTGGCCACGGCGGCGGAGTCGTTGTGCGGGCCGCCGAAGGTGCGCTCCCACATCTTCCCGCCCTGGGCGTCCAGCCGGATCACCCAGGCGTCCGAAAATCCGGCCCCGCTGGATTGGGTTTCACCCGCGACGATGAACCCTCCGCCGGGCACCGGGAGCACCATGTTGGCGGTATCGCGGCGGGGGCCGCCAAAGGTGCGCTCCCAAGCGCCAACCTTGGATTGGGCCATGGCATTCCCCGCCATGAACAGCGGCATCGTGGCCAAAAGCAACGCCGGCAGGGAGATTTTCAGCAATTTTACCATGAAATTCTCCTCTTCCGCCTGGAGGGTGGAGGGTGCGGGTTGAATATTGGGCGATTTTCCAGCAGACTTTACCCTGTCCGGAGGCCTTTTGGCAAAGAATGGGTAATGGTGGCGCCACCCGATTTGAGAGCGTTGCCAACTCCAACGCGTTTGTTTCTGTTGTATTGCTGGCGGAATTAAGATAAAAAGGTTTATCACGGTGCAATTGCGTCCAAATGGAAATTTATGAGTAAAGCAACGGTGGACTTTTATTTCGATTTCAGCAGCCCTTATTCATACATCGCCTCATGCCTGATCGAAAAAGTTTGTGAGGACAATGACACCGAACTGCGCTGGCAACCATTGGTGATCGGCGGTTTGTTCAAAAGCAATAACACCACTCCCCCTTTCACCATTCCAAACCGGGCCCGTTACATGGCGGCGGACCTCGAGAGTCTGGCGGGTTTTTACGGCATCCCGTACAAGCAGCGAACCCATTTTCTGTTCAATCCCATTCTCGCTCTCAGAGCGACCCTGGCGGCGTCGCCGGAAGGAGAACGGGGAAAAGCCGTCCACGCATTGTTCCATGGCGCCTGGGCGAAGGACCTCGACCTTGGAGACCAGGAGGTTGCCACTGGATTGTTGAACGATGCCGGCTTGAATGGAGCAACCCTGGTCGAACGGACAAAAGACGACACGATTAAATCCGAACTGAGGGAAAATACCGACCGTGCCGATGGATTGGGGATTTTTGGCGCTCCTTTCAGTGTGGTAAACGAAGGGGAGAAGATGTTTTGGGGACACGACCGGCTTGAGTTGTTGGGGCATTATCTTGCATCGGCCTGACCGTGGGAAAGGCGGAAGTTCCTGAATCAAGGCCTGTCCACCGGCGCCCATGATTTTTTTATCTTCAACGAAGCCAATTTGGCCAAACAGGCCATCACAATTTTTTTGACGCATAACCATTGAATATCTTCAAAAGGGTCAAAGACGTATTCACCAGCGACATGGCCATTGACCTGGGAACGTCCAATACACTGGTGTTCGTGCGGGGTCAGGGAATCGTCATCCGCGAGCCCTCCGTGGTCGCCGTCAAGCGGGACAACAGGGGCGGACACAAGGTCCTGGCGGTGGGCAATGAGGCCAAGATCATGCTGGGCCGCACCCCTGGCAACATTTTCGCGATCCGTCCCATGAAAGACGGTGTCATCGCCGATTTCGAGATCGCCGAGGAGATGCTGCGCCACTTCATCCGCCAGGTGCAGCGAGAGGGCAGCTTCATCCGCTCCAAGCCC
>JACZSY010000307.1 GCA_022573975.1 SAR324 cluster bacterium
AAACCTTGAAAAGTTTCAACAAACTTTCTTATCGTAAAAACAGGTATTTAAGCCTCTCATTCCAATATCTTAATAAAAATTTTAATCCATTTTTTCCAAAAAAGGGTCAGGGGGTGTGGGGGATAAAATCCCCCACGCATTTGGATGGTCACAGGCCTGCTAGCATTTCATCCGCCTGCAACCGGGGGGGGGAGGCTTATCCCTCCTCTATCCGGCTCCTTCACAAAATTTATCGAATTACCAACTCTCCCCCAGTAATCGGCGGTTCAACGGCGCCGCCCGGGGTTTTTAAAAATCCATCCAATTGGTGCGGAAATTGAATATTTTTATACAGGTTCATTCCCCGCCGCTTGCGGAGAAACAGAAGCCGGCATTTTGATGCCGCGCTGCCTGCGGCGAGGCCGTTGATAAAAAATTTTGAATTTGCCTCCGCCTTCAGGAAGGCCTGAATCGCATCGAACGCCTTTACCCAGTAAGGCCGGGAGACCCAAAATTAACCCATCAAGGGAGTTTTTCCCATGCGAACCATTTGGATCATCACCATCTTGACCATTGCTTTGCCGGCCTTTTCCGGCACGGTGCGGGCCCAAATCGCGGCCCCGCGGTTGAACCCGGTTGCCATCGACTCTTCTTTGGTTTCGCCGAACAGACTCATCCCGGCATTCAATCCGGCGGTGCTCCCCTGGAGCGGCGCCTCGCGCGTGGCCGTTGGCCGGAGCGACCTTGAGGTGGAAGTTACCGTTCTCGGGATTACCCAGTCGACCAATACCGGAGAGGGCACGGTGGTGCAGGGGCGATACGTAGGGGAATCTTTCGCCCTGGCGGCGGAGAGCCATCAGTTCGAGCTGACGGATATTTCCACTGGAGCCCTCTCGGATTTCGACAGTTCGCTGGTCGCCGCGGCCTTTCGTTTTGGAGACATGTTCTCGGCCGGGGTCAGCCAGCAAACCGCCGAGATCGTGAACACCACCAACACCGATTCCGCCACCCTGCCCCTGCTGGGCGCCACGGTGCGCATCGGGGAGAGCATCTTCGTGGGACTGGCCACCGGCGAGGAGACCGTTGAAAACACGAGTGCCGGTATATCCGTGGAGGCGGACCGCACCGTCACCCAAATTGGAGTGGCCTATCTGGCGCGGGACGGCGAAAACGGCCTCCATCTGGAGTATTACCGCCAAACCGTGGATGCCATCGACGATCCTTCCTACGGAACCGAGGACGAGCAGGAATCCGCCGCCTTCACGGTGGAACTGATTTTCTCCAACGTCCTGGTTGGCTACGAGTCCATGGACAACGAGATTTCCAGCGCCACCGGAACCGTTGTCACGGATGTGGGCCTGACCACCATTTCCCTGGGCTGGGTGCCCGAGGAAGGTTTGTCCATCGTGGCCAGCCTGCAGGAAGAAGAAACCACCAACGCCGCCTCCGGAAATGTTTTCCGGATCGAAACCACGGTGATCGCCATTGCCTGGTTGTTCTGACGAGGGCTCGCGATCACGGGGCCGGGAGCGGAAAAGTCCCGGCCGATTTTTCAATACACGAAAGGAACACCATGCGAATTATCGGATTGGCGCTCATCGCCCTGCTGACATTCATCACCGCGGCACAGGCCCAGGTCGCCGCGCCGCGGTTGAACCCCCTCCCATTCACCCCGTCCGCGGCCTGGAACCCGGCGGTGTATTCCTGGGACGGCCCCTCGCGGATCGGAGCGGGCCTTGGTGAAATCGCCCTGGATTTTACCGCCTCCGGGAGCGCCACGGTGGAGGCCGCCGCGGGCGACACCACTGCCGCAACGTTGCGGTGGGTAGGCGAATCCTTCGCTTTTGGCGTGGATTACTTTTTACTGAATCTGGACATCATCCAATCTTTTGGGGGCGGTCCAATCGAATTTGAAACCACCCTTGTCGGCGCATCCTTTCAGATGGACGATTTATTTTCCATCGGGGCGGGGCAGGAGACCGGGAAAAATTTATTCGACACCTCCTTGACAACGGGCTCGCTCCCCATCGTCGGCGCCACGCTTCGCCTGGGTGAGGTGTTCTACTTCGGCTTCGCCACGGGTGACGAGACCATTGAACAGGAAACCACCACGGTGGCCGGCTCCGCGGTCGAGGGGGAGCGGGGTGTGACGCGCATCGGCCTGGCCTATCATTCGCGGGATGGCGAAAACGGACTGCATGTGGAGGTGTGGCGCAATGACATCGATGCGATCAACACCACCGCCCTTACCGTTTCGAGCGAAGAATCCACCGGCGTCACCCTGGAGGTCGTCTTTTCCAATATTCTGATCGGGTATGAATCGGCCAGCGGCGAGACACTCGATGCCGCCAATGGCAGTGTTCTGGAAGAGGATGATTCCACAACCATCAGCCTCGGGTGGGTGCCCATGGAGGGATTGAGCCTCGTGGTTTCCATGACGGAAATTGAGTCCAATGACCTGTCCAACGGTGAGGTGTTCCAATTTAACCTCCTGTTTGCCGGGGTGACCTGGTCGTTTTAAAGCAAGGGACAGTCCGGGTGGGGTCTCGGTGCCAACCGATTCACTCCAGATTCACTAAAGATTCACCCTCGATGCCCCCATCGGATTTCGCCAAGGCCCAGGCGCGTGACGAACGCGCCCGGGCCTTTTTTTATTCCCCCGCAACCCTTCTTTTTTTTCACCATGCCTGGTGGAAATTTTCCTTCCCGGTATTTTCCCCGCTGGAAAAAATGACCTTTGGCTAAAGTTTTTTTGGCAATTGCCGAAAACTGAATAAAACAGGTGAACATTTCCGCAGGCGCTGACATTTGGATGGCGCCATGATCGAGGCCGCCGGGAATCGGAACCGGAACTCTGCAACATGTACAAAAAATGATATTTTTAAGGTATGCCGGGTAAAATTTTTGCACAATCCAAAACCCAATTGTCCCCCGGCCAACAACCGGTAAAGAGAACAAGGAACACCCATGCGAAAAACAGGTTTTCTGACTTTCATCCTGGCGATGCTTTATTCGGGGATCACCCTGGCCCAGGTTGCCGCACCCAAGTTGAATCCCATCGAATTGAACGGATCGGGCATTTTTCTCATCCATCCGGTCAATCCGGCGGTATTGCCGTGGAACGGGCCTTCCAGCTTTGGCGGGGGGGCGTACGACCTGGATTTGGAAATTGTCAATGGCCCCGTTACCATCACGGGAACGGGGGATGGCAGTGTGATACAGGCCAACCTGATCGGCGAGACCTTCTCGTTGGCCTTCGAATCCTCCACCATCACCATCGAAATTCCCGACTTCAACGTCAGCTCCGAATTCAAGGATACCCTCGTCAGCCTTGCGGGGCGCATGGGCGAATACTTTGCCATCGGGTTGTCCCAGCAATCCAGCGAGGACGACGACGATGGCGTAATCACGGTCAGGACACTGCCCATGATCGGCGGCGTGCTGCGGCTGGGTGAGAGTTTCTACCTTGGGGGCGCCTACGGCACCCAAACGGTGGAACGCACGGTTGGCGTCGTCACCGGCGAGGCGGAGCGCGTGGTGACACGGGCAGGCCTGGGTATCTTCATCAAAGGGAAGGACAACGCCTTCCACCTGGAACTTTACACGGAATCCACCGATTTGCTGGAGATTTTCGACGAGACCGGAAACAACAAGATTTACGTGGAGGATTCGGCCACCACCGGGCTGACGCTGGAAGTCCAGTTTGGCAACATTTTCTTCGGGTACGAGCAGATGACCCGGGAATTCACCGAGGTCGACGTCCTTGCTTCGGTCTTCGAGGATCAGGAGGAAGTGGACACCTTGATCACCATCGGCTACGCGCCGATGGAAGGCCTGCAACTGGTGGTGACGTCCATCAGCACCGAGATCACCAAGCTCACCAGTGGGGAAGTCATCACCATCAATGGCCTCTTCGTGGGCCTGGCAATGGCTTTCTGATCCGCTGAAAAAAACGCGCATGATTGGAGCGGCATCATTGCTGCTCCACGCTCCCTCCCCTTCTTTTTTCTCGCTCCATTCCATCCTATCTTCCTTGTACGGCTCGTTTTCACCGGGCACACGGCGTTTTACACCGTACAAAATTACACCGTACAAAATTACACCGAACAAAATTACACCGTACAAAATTACATCGCGGCAAAGCCTCATTCCACTTTTTTTGCCCATCTTGAACCGCCGATGGCGGTTTGGGTTGCCTTTCCAGCACGAAGCCGACAGAATTCGCCGTCTGCTGGAGAATTTTCGCCCGGTGCATTTTGGCTTGGTGAATTCACGGCAAGAAACGCTTCAACCCTGGATAAGGATCTCATGGCCTCGGAAATTCCAAAAATCAAATCCGTGCGGGCGCGGGGCGTGAACATTCCCATGGCCCGGCCGCTGGTCACGGCCGGCGGCACGGTGTCCACGGCGTCCCTGGTGCTGGTGGACCTGGAAACCAGCCAGGGCGTGGTGGGGCGCGCACATGTTTTTGCTT
>JACZSY010000308.1 GCA_022573975.1 SAR324 cluster bacterium
CCACCGCCTCCAATGGTTCTCCACCCCTGTCCTCCATGGACGACCTGGTTCGGCATTTTGAACGGGGGGAGAAATCCCGGCAGCGGTTCAAGATCGGCACCGAACACGAGAAGATGATTTTTCTCAGGAAATCCCGCCTGCCGGTGCCCTACGAGGGGCGCCAGGGCATCGGAACGGTGCTGGAAGCCTTCCGCGACAAATTCGGCTGGGAGCCAGTGCTCGAAGGGGAAACCCTGATCGCCCTCACCCGTGACGAGGCCAGTATCACCCTGGAGCCCGGCGGCCAACTGGAACTGAGCGGCGCCCCGCTGGATTCTTCCCACGACACCTGCCGCGAAATGGGAACCCACCTGCGGGAAACCCGGGAGATCACCGAGGAATTGGACCTGCTGATGCTCAACGTGGGGCGCAACCCTTCCATTCCCAGCGGCCGGATGCCCTGGATGCCCAAGGAACGTTACCGCATCATGCGCAACTACCTGCCCACCCGGGGGGGAATGGCCCTGGACATGATGCTGGGCACGGGCACCATGCAGACCAACATCGATTATTCGGACGAGGAGGACATGGAGCGCAAGCTGCGGGTGGCCAACCGCCTGGCGCCCTTCCTGATCGCGCTCTACGCCAACTCGCCCTTCGCGGAGGGCCGCCCCACCGGCTTTCTTTCCACCCGGTCGGTGATTTGGCGGCATACGGACCCGGACCGTTCCGGGTTCATCCCCGGCGTGTTGGAAGACCACTTCGGCTACCGCGATTATATGGAATACGCCCTGGACGTCCCCATGTTTTTCATCCACCGCGATGGGCATTACCTGGACCACGCCGGGGGCAGCTTCCGCAAGTTCATGAGCGGCGGCTTCGACGGACACCGCGCCACCGAGGAGGACTGGGAGCTGCACCTGACGACCCTCTTTCCCCTGGTGCGTCTCAAGCAATACCTGGAACTGCGCATGGCCGACAGCGGTCCCCAGAGCATGGTCTGCGCGTTTGCCGCCTTCACCCGGGGCGTGTTCTACGATCCCGCCGCGTTGTCGGATATGGAACGGTTGTTGCGGGAAATCCCCGCCAGCGGCTTTCCGGCGCTGGAATTGCTGGCGGCCAGGGACGGCCTGCGCGCCGAGGCCTTGGGGAGACCCTTCACCGCGTGGGCCCAGGACATCCTGACTTTGGCCAAGGGCGGCCTGGAACGACTCGACGCCACCGACGCCAAAGGCGAAAACGAGGCGAAATTGCTGGCTCCCCTGGAGGAAATCGCCGCCAGCGGGAAAACCCTGGCCGACCGGCTGCTGGATTTGTGGGAAGGGGAATGGAACCGCCGCATCGAGCCAATTTTCGAGTCCCCCCTGACCCTGCACTGATTTTTTTAGGGGGGGGAACAGGCCGTTGGGCCGAAAATGGCCGAATCCTCTCCCTTTCCTGCCGCCGACTCTCTCGGGGTGTTTTTGAACAGCCCGTGGAGGTGGAAATGCGTTGTATTTACAATGATATATCGTAGAGATTTTGGGGATGGGGATTACCCCCGGCGCCCCAACACAGGGAGGGGAGCTTTCTTTTCCATGGGGTGGGTTGATTTGGGGGATGGGGATTGCAACGCTCGAAGCCTCAACTTCCGGCTTTCGGCCTCCCTCCCTCTCCATCCCTTCGGCAAGCTCAGGACAGGCTCAATGGAGAGGGGAAAAGCGTCGTATTTACAATGATATAAGCAAGTAGTCACCCTTCCCCATTTGATGAGGAAGGGCTGGGGATGAGGATTTCCCCTCTTACACACCCCGCGAAAATCTATCGCAACCTCACTCGGCGGAAGCCGAATTCATGCCCCCCCGCGCCGCGGGACCGATCCCGTCGTTGGGCGCGAGCAGGTCTTCGAACAACCGGTTCAGCGCCGCCACGTGATCCCGTGCGTGAAACTCGAAGGCCGCCAGCACATGGGCCGACCGGCCCATGCGGCGGATTTCCTCGGTATGGTTCAACGCCCATTGAAGTTTCCCAGCCAAGCTGCGCAGATCGCCGGGGCTGGCCAGCAGACCCGTTTCCTTCTCCCGCACCACCAAATCCACGTCCCCCACGTCGAAGGCCACGATGGGGAGGCCGTGCTCCATCCCCACCTGCGCCTCCACGGGAAAAGGTTCCGGCCGCAGGTTGGGCAGGGCCAGCAGCACGGCCTCATCGTACAAGGCGGCCATTTCATCGGGCGTGGGATCGATCCAAAATCCGATGTTCAACCCTTCGTGCAACCCCTCCTGCCTTTCGGCCAGGGCGCGGCACCGATCGAGATAGTCCCGCCGCGGGGCTTTGCCGGCAATCATCAGCCAGTGGTTTTCGATGCGGTGAATGCGCCCCATGGCCTCGATCAGTTCGGCCACACCCCTTTCCTCCAGGATGGGTCCCGCGAACAGGACGGTTCCCGGGCGGGAGGTCCGGCGGGGAGGCGCCGAGGCGCTGAAGCGGCCTGGCAACACATGAACATGGTGCGGGGAAACGCCCAAATCGCCGGTCAGCACCGCCACCCGTTCCGGGCGGTCCACCACAATGGCATCATGGCGCGCCGCCTGTTCCGCGAACAGGGAGCCGTGCTCCCGCCGTGCCGCCGATTCCGGGGCGGCTTGAGCATCGAAGGGGGGATGTCCGGAACAGGAATCGGGCGTTGCCTGCTGGAAAAAGGGGTCGTGGGCGAACCATACCATCGGAACGCCCGGCAGGGTCTTGCGCACCGAGGCGATGGCCTCGCCCTGGAATACGTCGTGAATGAAAATCAGCCGCGGCGAAGCGCTTTTGGCCAGGGTGGCCAGCTTGCCCAAATCAAATGGTGACGGGGGGCCATCAACAGCCGCCAGAACGGGAGATTCAAACTCATAAATGGTGGGGGCGGAGAATTCCGGAGACGGCTTTTCCCCGTATCCAAGGGTGATCCGGTAGCCCAGGTCGGTGAACCATTCGGCGAAATGCAGGATGTACTGCCCGGTGCCCCCAGTGTTTGCGAACTGGTCGTTGAGCAAAAGGACGTCGGTCCTCATGGGAATACGCCTCCTTCCAGGAAGCCTTTCGGCCAATGCGATCCCTGCGCGCGCCCGATGAACCTCCTGTTCACCGGCACCGTCTCCCACGCCTCGCTACTTCATGGTCACCACCCCTGTGTGTTGAGCAATCCGTCTGGTTTCTCAGAGGATTAAACGTACCGGCCCGTCCGAAGGTTCCGCGGACGGGCTCGCTCCCCCGTGCGAAACTCCGCGGGGCGCCGAAGCATTGTTTTTCCCACTATATTCCAAAACCGCCGAGGATGGAAATATTTTCCATATCCGGCGGCATTATCGCGGGGAGGCCCGCTGAAGCGAGCCGAGGCGCGCGGCGGAATCACCGCGGTGCTTGCGGAAATTCCGAAAATCGTGGCAATCGCCGCCCCGCATGATGGTTTGGTGCCGATCGATGACTGTCCGGAAAAATAGCGGTCCGAGGGTTCAGGTCACCCGCACGATGGTCACCGGCAGGGCGTCCAGGCGCCCGGAAAGATCGGCCAGGGCGGCGTCCACCGAGGCCTCCCGGCGGCCTTCCAGGGTCACCTTGACCGAATATTCGGCCTTGGAAAAGTTGGGATACGAGCCAATCAACACGTCCTCGAAGGCCGCGTCGGTTTCCCGCAGGGACGCGGCGATGACGCCCTCGTCGGCCTTCATGAAAATCTCCCGCAGCACCATCGGATGAGAGCGGAAGCGATGCTTGACCGCGTTGAACTTGAACTCCAGCAGTTGGGGCACGCCGGGAAAAATATAGACGTTGCGGAATTGTATCTGGGGATAATACAGGCGCGGGATCTCGATCAGTTCCGCGCCCTCGGGCACCATGGCCATCAGCAGGTGATCGTCGGTGAGCGTTTCCCCGTAATGATGGCGCAGGCTGGCCTCCAGGGCCGGATGGCGCACCGCGGGCACGCCGAAGCCCGCCGCGATGGCGGGCACGGTCAGGTCGTCGTGGGTGGGGCCGATGCCGCCGCTGGTGAAGACATGGGTGAAGGCCTCTGAGAACTCCCTCACCGTGCGCCCGATCAGCTCGAAATCGTCCGGGATGGTGTGCAGCCGCTCCACCCGGATGCCCAGGAAAGTCAACTCGCGGCAGAGGTAGGGCGAATTGCTGTCGGTGACTTTCCCGGAGAGAATCTCGTTGCCGATGATCACGATACCGGCCGTGGGGGCCGGTTCCCCGGTCTCGTTACCGTGAGCCGCGTTGGCGCTGATCGTATCTCTGTCTTTGGTCGCAGCCAAGAAATCCCCCATCCTGTCTTTGTGGGAACGGCCCTCGCTGGGGCAACGGCCCGCCGGGCCGGGAAGCTGTCAGGGCCGGGCCGGATGTCACCCCAAACTAACATATCCGTGGCGGGGTTCGATAGGCTGGAATTGGGCCGGAGCACTCCCGCTTCAGCTCAAGGAGCCCGCCATGGCT
>JACZSY010000309.1 GCA_022573975.1 SAR324 cluster bacterium
GGGGTGTTGTGCCTTTTTAACCACAAAAAAGGCCCGGCCGCCCCACTGCTATCCGACTGTTTTGTAATAGGAAATAAAAGATTGTATTCATTACGCCACTTCGTGAAAAAATCACCCTGAACCAAAGGCTGTTTTCAGCCCTGGCCGCCCTTGAAAATCGACCAGGGGGGCAAAATAAAAACCATTGAGTTCTTTCGGGATTTCACGAAAGTTTTTCCTGCGAGGGGACGAAAAGAAAGGTGGGCATGGAAAATGAATAATTGGAAGAAAGGCAAGACGATTCTTGCCACAAAGCGATGTTTCCGAAAATGGAAAAAACCATCAGGGAAATTTGGCGGCAAATATTTGGCCGCGAATATTCCCATGGAACAAGGAAACAAAGGAAATGCCATGAAAAGCAAATCAAGCATCACTCAACAGGATATCGCCTCGGCACTTCAACGGTTCATCAGCAGGGGGGGCGTGATCCACCACCTTCCCGACCAGAAATATCAGATCGCCAAAATGATCGGCGATGAGAAGTACCAGGTTTACGAGTCCATCAGCGATTTATCCAAAATCGCCAGCATCGGGGATTCGTCCTTCTAATCCCCCCGGCGCTTCCGGACGGCGCCGTCCGTCCGGCCACCTCAGCACTGCATTGCAACGGTTTTCGAGCCTTCCGCGGCTCCATGCGCCCCCTTGCCGCGCAGCGGCTTGCGCGCCCGGGGGAGTTGCTCCGGCTTGCCATTCCAGTCCCTTCGGAATAGGCTGGCGACAGGAAATTCAAAGGCTCGGCAATGTTTCACCCCTTCCAAGGCCAAACCCTTTTCACTTATGATTACCGATCTGAATGCAATCGTCTGGGATCATCATCCCAAGACCAGGAACCCCATCCTGATCGCGGCATTTGAGGGATGGAACGATGGCGGGAGCGCGGCCAGCAACCTGGTTCGCCATTTGATCAAGGTATTTGAGGGCAAGAAATTCGCCAGCCTCGATCCCGAACCGTTTTACGCCTTCAGCGACAACCGGCCCATCGTGAAGCTGGTGGAAGGCACCACGCGGAAAATCGAGTGGCAGACCAACGATTTTTATCATGCCCCCCTGCCCGGAACGGACCGCGAGGTGATTCTTTTCCTGGGCAGCGAACCCAATTTGATGTGGCGCACCTACTGCGCCAACCTGGCCTCCGTCGCCCAGCATCAGGGCGTGGGAACGGTGGTGACCCTGGGGGCTTACATGGCCGACGTGCTGTATACCCTTCCGGTTCAGGTGACCGGATTTTCCAGCCATTTCGACATCGAGGAAAAACACGGGGTCAACCGCTCCAATTATGAAGGACCGACCGGGATCGTGGGCGTGTTCAGCGATTACTGCCGGCAACAAAATTTTCCCACCATTAGCCTGTGGGCCGCGGTTCCCTATTACATTTCGATTCCAAATCCCAAGGCCGTGCATTCCCTGATGGCCAAGTTGAAGGAAATTTTCCAATTCGAGTTCGATTTGTCCTCGCTGGAAAAGGACGCGGACCAATTCGACAACGAGATCAACGATGTGGTGTCCAAGGATCCCAACGTGGCCGCCTATGTGCGGGAATTGAAGAAACGCGAATTTCTCAACTGAGCGGAAGGTGACCCATACCGCGGTGCTGCCCGATGCCCGCCGCCTCGCCCGTCACCCATCATGTCCCCCAAGCCTCCCAGCCCTTCAAGCCGTTATCGCCCGATCAGCCGCCATTACCGGGAACGATTCGGGTGCAAGGTTTACAAGATCAGCGTGGCCGTGGCCCAAAGCTGCCCCAACCGTGAGGGGATGCGGGGGATGCGCGTCTGCGCTTTCTGCGACCCATGGGGGTCGGCGGCCTACGAGGAAAACGCCTCCCTGACGCTGCGGGAGCAGATCCGGAACGTGCGCAGCCGGTTGCGGAAGCGCTACAAGGCGGAGAAATTCCTGGTCTACTTTCAGGCCTTCACCACCACCTTCCAACGCATTTCGCGGCTGCGCGCGCTGTTCGGGGAGGCATTGCGCGAGGCCGACGTGGTGGGCATCGTGGTGGGCACCCGCCCGGACTGCCTGTCCCCGGCCATGGTGAAGCTGCTGGCCGAATTCGCGGGGCGGTGCTACCTGTCGGTGGAGTTGGGCGTGCAAAGCCTGGACGACGGCCAATTGCGCTTCCTCTCCCGAGGCCATGACGCCGCCTGTTCGCTGGCGGCCGTGGAGAGGCTGCGGGCCTATCCCCAAATCGACATTTGCGCCCATCTCATGTTCGGGCTGCCCGGTGAAACCATGGCGCAACTTGAGACCACCGCCGGGGTGCTTTCCGCGGCGGGGGTGCATGGGGTCAAGCTCCATAACCTGCACGTGCTGCGAAACACCGCCCTGGAAGGCCGCTACCGGGCCGGGACTTTCCAGCCGATCGGGCTGGAGGCCTATTCCGAAAGGGTCTGCGCTTTTCTGGAACACCTCTCGCCGGAGGTGGCCGTCCATCGCCTCAATGCGGTGGCCTCGCGTTGGGATCAGCTGGTGGCGCCCGATTGGGCGCGGGAGAAAATGCGGCCCACACAGTTTATACTGGATGAAATGGAGCGGCGCGATCTGCGCCAGGGCGCCCGTTTTCAGGGTGGCCGGTTGCCGCCCGGCGCCGGGCCTGTTCCGTCGATGGCGGCCATCGATCCCGGAGGCGCGGGCATCCCCGCGGGGGAAATTCGCTCCTTCAGCAATGAATGACCTCGCCGCGAACGGCGAAGCATCGATTTTCCGGCTTCTTTTTTCGCCGCAAGGGGCGGCAAATGGACGAACCTTATAAAAAAATTCAATTTCAGCCTGGACAGAAAAGACAATGGGGCTTTTTCGCATTTTAATGTTCGCCGGCGTTGCGCTGCTGGCCTTGGTTATCTTCAAGCGCGTGACCGGGGGAATCCGGGGTTCCCGCCAGGATTTGGAGGAGGACGAGCGGCTGGGCCGGCTGGTTCAGGATCCTGAATGCGGCGTCTATGTGGACAGCAAGGAGGCCGTGCGGCGCAAGGCGCCCGATGGGGAGTTGTTCTTTTGCAGCGAGAAATGCGCCAAGGCCCATTTCGCACAAGCGCAACCGGGGGAATGAATCATGTTCCAGCGGAAAATGGCCTTCGCGGGAAGCTGGTATCCGGCCCATCCCGGCCGGTGCGAGGCCCGCATCCGGGAATGGTTGGAGCGGCCGCTCCCCGGGGGGGCGGTTCCCTCGCGGCTGGGCGTGGTGCCCCACGCCGGCTGGACCTTTTCCGGCGCCCTGGCGGCACGGGTGTTTCAGGCGCTCCCCGCCGGCCCCGAGGTGGAACTGGCCATCGTGATGGGGGGCCATCTCCGCGCGGGCGATCCGGTGGTGGCCATGACCGAAGGCAGTTGGGAGACGCCCTTCGGCGCGCTGCCCATCTTCGGCGGTTTGCGCGGCGCCCTGGAGACCCTCCCGCAGGTGATTTTCGAGGACGCCCATCGCCACTTCGAGGACAATTCCACCGAGTTGCAGCTCCCATTCGTCAAGTTCCGCTGGCCCGATGCCCAACTGCTGCCGTTGCGCGTTCCTCCCGGAGCGCAGGCCCTGGCGGTGGGCCGTCTGCTGGCCGAGTTCATCGCCGCGTCGGGAATCCGCACCGTGACGATCGCATCCACCGACCTGACCCATTACGGACCCGCCTATGGCTTCGAGCCGGAAGGCAGCGGCGGGAAAGCCTTGCATTGGGTGCGGGGAGAGAACGACCGGAAATTCATCGAGGCGATGGCCTCGGGGGACAGCGAGGAGATTCTGCGGGTCGCCGAACAGCGGCGCAACGCCTGCTCCCCGGGCGCGGTGGCGGCCCTCAACGAGATCGGGCGGGGCGAAAACGCCGTCTTCCACCTGCTGGATTATGCCACCAGCCAGGACGTGCGGCCCCATGACGGGGAGAATTTCGTGGGATACGCCTCCGGGATTTTCGGCGCGGCGGCGTAGGGTTTATGCCACCGCAGATGCCATGGCCGATCCATTCCCTTCGGGAGGCCAAGGACCCGGCTCCCCTGCCCGGGATGGGGTTCCCTCCAGCTACTTTTTGCCGATTCCGGCGCCTTCGTTTTTTTCACTATCGTCTGGGGGGGGGGATGGGAGCGCGCCTTGATCCGCCGGACCCGCCGCGGCCGCGGTGGCTCCAGCGGTGCGCGGAAATGCGGTGGAGATTTCCCCGGTGGTTTCCTCGGTGGTTTCCTCGGTGGTTTCCTCGGTGGTTTCCTCGGTGGTTTCCCCGGAGTTTATTTCCGTGTTGTCTTCCGTGTTGTCTTCCGTGATTTTTTTGGCGGCCGCGGGACTGGTTTCCGCGCCGGACTCCGGCAAAGATTTCTCGGTGGATTCCGCGGTGGATTCCGCGGTGGTTTTCGCGATGGGTTTCCCGGTGGATTCGTCCGCCGTGAGCGGAAGCGGCTGGGCGGCTTTTTCCGGC
>JACZSY010000310.1 GCA_022573975.1 SAR324 cluster bacterium
GACTTCTCATCGGGGTGGCGCTGTTTGGTTTTGGTGTTTGGATGCTGACCGGACGGAGTTTGTCGGCCAGCATTTTCAATCGAATCGCAGAGCGGTTCGGCGATCCCCGCGATGTTTCCACGCGCGGGTTTTTTCTCTACGGGATCGCCTTCGGCGCCGCTTCCCTCAGTTGCACCCTGCCTATTTTCCTTGCCGTTGTGGGAAGCGCCTTTACTTCGGAAGGAACCGCCTCGGAAGGCGCCGTCTCGGGCTTGTTGCAGTTCGTCAGTTATGCGCTGGGCATGGGCTCCGTGGTGCTGGGGTTGACCCTCGCGGCCGCGCTGGTCAAGGAGGGCCTGTTGGTGGGCTACGTTCGCCGGGTGATGCCCTACCTGCAACCGGTCAGCGCGTGGCTGCTGGTGCTCGCCGGCGGTTACATCGTTTATTACTGGCTCATCCCCGGCGGACTGCTCGCGTCCGCCTGACGGTGCCCATACTGGCGCCCATGTTTTTCCGGAGTTCCGGGAAGCCCTTCCCCCCGGCTTCTCTCGTTTCTCCCTATCTTCCCGCCTCGATAGCGGCCTGTTTGGCCAGGGTGTTTTCGGCCATCTTGATGTTGGCCAGGTCCACCATTTCGCCGCCCATGGCCACCGCGCCCTGGCCCCCTTCCAGGCTGGCGTTCATGGCGGCCATCAGGTCGCGCGCCCAGGCCACCTGTTCCGGCGAGGGCGAGAACACCTCGTTGGCGAGGGCGATCTGGCTGGGATGGATGCACGATTTTCCCTCGAAACCCAGCGCGGCGGCGCGCAGGCAGGCGGCGCGGTATCCCTCGGCGTCCTTGAAGTCGGCGTAGGCGCTGTCCTGGGGCCGCAGCCCGTGGGCGCGGCAGGCGTTGGCCAGCCTCGCCATGGCGAAGTGCCAGGGGTCCAGCAGGTGGCGCGCCCCGCCCGCGCCGCCCTCCCCCGGCGCCAGCATGGCGTAGTCCGGGTCCGGCTTGCCCACCGAGCGGTTGGGCATCTTCATGGCCGCGGCATAGTCTCCGGCGCCGAAGCTGAGGCCCTCCAGCCGTCCACCGGCGCGGGCGATCTCCGAAACGTTCTCCATGCCCAGGGGGGTCTCCACGATGCACTCGATCAGGATCGGTCGGGCGCGGCCCAGCCCCCGCTCGATCTGATCCAGCAGCGTGCTCACGAAGCGCACGTCCTCGGGGCCGTTCACCATGGGCAGCTTGATCATGTCCAGCCGGGGGCAGTTTTCCGCCAGGGCGGTCACGTCCTTGTAGGTCAGCCCCGATTCCACCCCATTGACGCGCACGGTCATGATCTTGGCGCCCCAGCCGATCTCGTTGAGGGCGGCCACGGCGGCCTCGCGGGCGGCGTCCTTCCTGTCCGGCGAGACCGCGTCCTCCAGGTCCAGGATGATGCCGTCCGCCTCGCTGGCCGCGCCCTTGGCGAAGAAACGCCCGGAGGTGGCCGGGACGAACAGGCTGGAGCGGTGCAGCCGGTAGGGGGTGGCGGGGTTTGAAGCGTCTGTCATGGAACCGTTCCTGTGTGGAGAAGAGATCGGAGGGTTTTGTGTGAAAAAGCAAACGGCATTAAAGGTCTTCGGCCTTCGTCTTCCCTTGGGCCTGTCTGCCCCGCCGTATGGCGAGGGCCATCATAATCCATTCCGCACCGGCGGGCCAGTTGCCGGCGGTTTCATGCGGGAGAAAGGCCGTTGGGGGTGGCATCCCTTTCCAATATCGTGATATCGGAGGATCTACGTTTAAAAATGGGCGCGATTCATTTGGGCCGCGATGGCGGCCGCGGCAGGGAAATGAAGGCCGCCTTCGCCTGAAAGGAGCGATGCGATGAAAATCACCGGAGGATGTCATTGCGGAAACATCTCCTACGAAGCAGAGATCGACCCCGAAAAAATCATCGTCTGTCATTGCACCGACTGCCAAACCTTGTCGGGGTCCGCCTTTCGTACTGTCGCGGTCACCCGGAGCGGAACCTTCAGGCTCCTTTCGGGGGAACTCAAAATTTATCTCAAAACCGGGTCAAGCGGAGCGAAACGCCAGCAATCGTTCTGCCCCGATTGCGGAACGTCGATTTTTGCCGCTTCGACGGACGCGGCGCCAAAAATCCATAATCTTCGTATCGGCAGCATTCACCAGCGGGATCGGCTGGTTCCGAAGCAGCAAATCTGGACGCGTTCCGAACTATCCTGGGTGGCCGACCTTGGCTCCCTGCCAAAGGTTGAAAAGGGATAAGGTCACCCGGCGGCAGCGGGAAAGCGCAAACGCCGGAAAAAATCAAACGCCGGAAATTCCAACTACTCCTGACACCCAACCCGCTTACACCGATGAAAACCATCTATTTCGAAGACCTGAACAGTGGCGACGAGTTCTGGAGCGGCGAATTTCCCGTCGACGAGGCGGAAATGCTGGACTACAACCGGCGCTTCGACCCCTGGCCGATGCACGTGGACGAGGCCGCCGCCCGAGACAGCCTCTTCGGCGGGCTGATCGCCAGCGGGGGATACACGCTTGGGCTGATGTACCGCTCGGGTCATTTCGTTTACAAGAACGAGGACACGGCCTGGGCCTTCCTGGTGGGGTTGGATTGGAAGGTGAAGTTCCTGCTCCCCGTGCGGCCGGGGGACCGCCTGCGCAACCGCATCTCGATCCAGGACAAGCGCCCTTCCAGCAAGCCCGGGCGGGGCGTGGTGTTCGTTCGCAACGAGATGTTCAACCAGGAACAACAGTTGGTGCTGCAATGCGACATGGTGCTGCTGGTGGCCACCCGGCCTGGCGAAACCCAGGAAATTCCATGACCCGCCGCCGCATCCTGTTCATATTGAAAGCCTTGCTGCTGTTGACGCTACTGTCGCTTTTGGCGATAGGGGCCTGGCCGAAGTGGGTCACTTCCGCCGCCCCTGGGGGCGGTTCCTCCTCCGGTAAATTCAAGCGGGCCGAGGGAAGCCGCGAGTGGCGCTTCCCCCGCGATCACGGCCAGCACCCTGCTTACCGGCTGGAGTGGTGGTACTACACGGGCATCGTCAACACGAAGGAGGGCCGCCGCTTCGGGTACCAGGTCACCTTCTTCCGCCAGGGGCTGCGGACGCGCCGCCCGACCGATCCCAAAGCGAGCGCCTGGACGGTGGGCTCGCTCTATCTGGCCCATGCCGCCGTGAGCGACCTGAAGGCGCGCCGCTTCCACCGGGCAGACCGGGTGGGGCGGGACAGCCTGGGCCTGAGCGGCGCGGCCCCCGATCGCCATACGGTCTGGCTGGGGGCTTGGCGGGCCGATGCCCTGGCGGGCGATCCCCATGGCGCGCGGCTGGCGATAACCGCCAAGACGTTCGCCCTCAGGCTGACCCTGCGCGCGGAAAAAGGGCCGGTGCTGCACGGCGCGGGCGGATTGGACAAAAAAGGCGACGGGCCGGGGCAGGCTTCCTGGTATTACTCCATGCCCCGCCTCGCCACGGAAGGGACCCTCACCGTGCAGGGAAAGGTACACCAGGTGCGGGGCTTCACCTGGATGGACCACGAGTTCGGCACCGGGCAACTCCCGCCGGGAGTGGCCGGGTGGGACTGGCTGGCCCTGCGCCTGGACGATGGGTCCGACCTGATGCTCTACCGCCTGCGGCGAAAAGACGGCGGCCTCGCGCCCGGGTCGGCGGGCAGCCTGATCGATCCACAAGGAAAGCGGAGGGAGATCCGCATCGCCGATCGGGCTGACGAAAAGGGATTCACCGCTTCCATGACCCCCGGCGGGTATTGGCGCAGCCCGGCCAGCGGCGGGCGCTACCCCCTCTCCTGGCGGATCGCGATTCCCGCCATCGGCCTGGAACTGGAGGTGGGCGCGGCCTTTCCCGCCCAGGAGCAGCTTGCCGCGCCGGGCACGCCCTTCGCCTACTGGGAGGGCGTGGTGTGGGCCAGGGGAAGCCGCGCCGGACGCCCCGTGCGGGGGGAGGGGTATCTGGAAATGACCGGATACGCCGGCCCCCTGGGCGGGGCACTGCGGGAGGGCGCGCCGAAACGCAGACCCTGAAGGGCGTGGGCCAATTCCGGAATAGTGCATCATTAAGAATACTGTCGTACTGAGCGCGGCGAAGTACCTTCCTTCAAATCCCCCCCCAAAATCATCCAAATAAAAGAAGATGCTTCGCTTCGCTCAGCAAAAAGTTTTTGAATTTAAAGGCGAGGATTGGGATTTCCACGGGGGCACCTCACCCCGCCCCGGCCACAAACCCCGTGCCCGGAGCTGCCCCTCTCCAAAAGAGAGGGGCGTTCTTATGATATATTGTTGTAATTACAAAGAATTTCACACTCTCTGTTGGAGAGGGGGCCAGGGGGTGAGGTGCTGTTGGGTAGGATCACCGCTTCCGGAAATCGATGGATGGGCCGTCCAGATCCGCATTCATCGGGATGAAGGACTTTTACTCAGTTAA
>JACZSY010000311.1 GCA_022573975.1 SAR324 cluster bacterium
CTTACCCACCCCATGGAATAAAAAATTCCCCCCATGTGTTGGGGCGACGGGGGTAATCCCCAACCCCGGCCCTTCCCCATCAAATGGGGAAGGGTGACTTCTTTGCCTATATCGTTGTAATGCGACGCTTTCCCCCCTCCACTGTGTTGTTTAACAGCCCGTGGAGGGGGGAGGATTCGGGCATCGAAACTCCCATCCCCCAATTCTCACCTACCCCATGGACAGAAAGCTCCCCTCCCTTTAGGCTGCAAAAAATCACCGCGGGGAGGGGGTCCGGCGGCAAACACCATCCGATCCGCCCTTCCCGCAAAAGGGACACGGTTGTGCACCATTGAAACCATTAAAAAAACCACGTCAGTGGCGAAGGTTTTCATTAAGATGCGATAATGGCATAATTTTATTAAAAAGTCAAGTAGATTCACAATTAACCGTCCGATTTGCAAAATTCCCCATCATGTTTTAAATTTAAAAATCCTTTTCGGTGAGAAAGCGCCGGATATCGGCGGCACCGTTTCAAATTCCCGCCCCCTTGACCAACACGGCGGGATGCGGCCGGCAATTCACAGCGGGTTCCCCCCTGCGACGATTGCCCGCTCAAGAACCCTCAACCTTTGGATTTTGATATTTAAAAATCCGGACCGGCTCCCTTTGTGAGCCTGCGAACCAGGAAAAATTCCAGCCCGAATAAGACAACTTTAAATTCCGCTATGCAGCAGCCGTCATCAATCGATTCGGTGGACGCCGAAAACGATGGAACGGTTGGAACCGCGGAGAGGCAGGCCAGCCCCATGCTTTTGGCAGGTCAACTCAAATGCCGCCAAAACGTCTTTCCTGTATTTCGTGGCGGCCCTTACCAACGGAATCACGCGGGGAGGATATAAAAACCCTTTCGGCGCGGCGGGGGTTACTCTTTATTTGGGCGCCGGGGCCAGCGCGCATGGGTTGAAACCTGGTTGCCCGGAATCGATGGTTGACTTGAAAAGGAAAGCGTTTTGTTCCGTATCGTCGTATTGACATTGGCTTCGCTGCTGGCGTTGGCGGCCCCCCTGGCGGCGAAGGATTTCGTCTTTACCGCCATTCCGGACGAAGACGAGACCCGCCTCAAGGCGCGGTTCGACAAGGTGGCCCTTTACCTCCAGGCGAGATTGGGCGTTCCGGTGAAATTCGTGCCGGTGAAGTCCTATGCCGCCTCGGTGATCGCCTTCGCCAACGATCAGGTGCAAATGGCCTGGTTCGGGGGGCTCTCCGGGGTCAGGGCGAGACAGAAGGTGCCCGGCTCCCGCGCCATCGCCCAGGGCGTGGAGGACAGGCAGTTCGTCACCTATTTCATCGCCCATGTCAGCACGGGTCTGGCCGAGAACGGAAAATTCCCCGCCGGCATCAAGGGAAAGACCTTCACCTTCGGCTCGAAAGGCTCCACCTCGGGCCGGTTGATGCCCGATTTCTACATCCGGGAGTTTTTCGGCCAGGCGCCCCGGCGGGTCTTCCGGCGGGTCGGCTACAGCGGAGATCACTCCAAGACCATCGCCCTGGTGCAGTCCGGGGCCTACCTGGTGGGGGCGGTCAATTTCAAGGTGTGGGAAAACGAGAAAAAGGCGGGCAGGATCGATCCCGCCAAAGCGCGGATCATCTGGCGCACTCCGCCCTACCCCGATTACAACTGGACGGTGCGCGGCGGGGTGGACCGGGTCTACGGCAAGGGGTTCACCGGGAGGCTGCAAAAGGCCCTGTTGGAGATGAAAGACCGCGAACTGCTGGAGAGTTTTCCCCGCAAGGGGTTTATTCCGGCGAAGAACGAGGATTATCTGCCAATTCTTGCCATCGGGAAAAAAATCGGCTTGCTGGATTGAGCCGGGCGGATGAAAGCCATGCCACTCTTTGAAATGAAAAACGTGAGTATCGGGTACAACGGCGTACCCGCGCTCAGCGGGATCACGCTCAAAATCGAGCGGGGAGAACGCGTGGCCCTGGTCGGCCCCAGCGGCGCCGGGAAATCCACGCTGCTCACCACCTTGTACGGCCAGCAAAAAGCCCGCTCGGCCCTGGTGCCCCAGGAATTCGCCCTGGTGAAGACCCTCTCGGTCTTTCACAACGTCTACATGGGGAGGCTGAACCGGCATTCCGGGTTTTACAACCTGCTCAACCTGATCCATCCAATGTCCCGGCAACTGGACGCCGTGGCGCCGTTTCTGGACGCCCTGGGGCTGTCGGACAAGCGGGACATTCCCGTGGGGGAACTCTCCGGCGGGCAACAACAACGCACCGCCGTGGCGCGGGCCCTGTTTCAGGGCGGAGAGGTGCTGCTGGGCGACGAGCCGGTCTCCTCGGTGGACCCATTGCAATCCAGGGAGGTGCTGGGAGCCATCAACGGGGCCTACGAAACCGTGGTGCTGGCCATGCACGACGTGGAACTGGCGCTGCGGTTCACCGACCGCCTGATCGGCATCAAGGATGGGCGGATGCACTTCGACCGGCCCACCAGCGGCATGACGGCGAGCGAACTGGACGGGTTTTTCCGGCAATGAGGAATTTTTTCGCCCAGCATTCCCCCACCTTCAATACCAGCCTGGCCTTTCTGGCCTCCGCGCTGGTGCTGTTGTGGTTCGCCGATCTGGAAGTTTCCACCCTGGACCCCTGGACCGAATTGGGACGGATGTCGTTGGGGGTGGTCACTCCGGATTTCCTGGTGCTCAAAACCCTGGGGATGGCCTTGTTGATGACGGTGGCCTTCGCTTTTGGAGGGGTCGCCCTGGGCGCGGGGGTGGGCTTTCTGCTGGCGATGATCTTTCACTGGCGGCTGGTGCGCCTGGGGTGCGCGTTCGTGCGGGCCATCCACGAGTTGTTCTGGGCCTTGATTTTCCTTCAGGTGCTGGGTCTTTCTCCCCTTACCGGGCTGTTGGCCATCGCCCTGCCCTACGCGGGCACCTTCGCCAAGGTGTTCTCGGAAATTTTGGAGGAATCCGATCAGTCGCCCAGCAAGGCCCTGCCTCATGGCACGTCCCTCATCTCCGGGTTTTTCTTCGCGCGGCTGCCGGGCGCCTGGGAGCATTTGCGCGGCTACTCGGGCTACCGGATGGAGTGCGGGCTGCGCTCCAGCGCGGTGCTGGGGTTCGTGGGCCTGCCCACGCTGGGCTACCATCTGGAGACCTATTTCTCCCAGGGCGCCTATTCCCAGGCGGCGGCATTGTTGATCCTCTTCTACCTGCTGATCGCCACGCTGCGGTTTTGGCTGCGTCCCAGGCTGTTGTGGGTGTACGGCGGCGTAACGCTCTATCTGCTTTATGCGCCGCTCAACACCAGTTGGGCCAATGTGACCCGGTTTTTCACCCATGACATTATTCCCGCGCCGTTGCGGGGGGGGACCTTGGCGGATGGAAACACGCTGTCGGAGGTGCTCGACTGGAGCGTCGCCCTGCTGCGCGACCAGGCCCTGCCCGGCGCGGTGGATACCCTGGTGCTGACCCAGATCGCGCTGGTGGGCACGGCCCTGGTCACGCTGGCCTGGTTTCCGCTGGTCTCCAGGCATTTCCTGGGGCCGGTGGGGCGCACCGTGGGGCATCTCTTCCTGGTGGTGGTGCGCTCCACGCCGGAATACGTCCTGGCCTACCTCTTCCTGCAAATGTGGGGGCCGTCCATGCTGCCCGCCATCGTGGCGCTGGCCCTGCACAACGGGGCGATCATCGGGCACCTGATCGGCCGCCAGAGCAACACCATCCAACTGCGCCCCGACGCCCCGCGCGGCCTGGACCGCTACGGCTTCGAGATCCTGCCGCGGGTGTACGGGCAGTTCCTGGCCTTCCTGTTCTATCGCTGGGAGGTGATCATGCGCGAAACCGCCATCCTGGGCATCCTGGGCATCCAGACGCTGGGATTTTACGTGGACAGCGCCATCGCCGACATCCGCACCGACCGGATGATGTTCCTGATCGGGGTCACCGCGCTGCTCAACGTCGGCGTGGACGCCTTCTCGCGCAGTTTGCGCGCCCGCCTCCGCCTCAGCACCACCGCCAAGGTGAGTTGAGGGGGGGAGTGGCATAATTTTTGTATTTATTTCAACTTATTAGCAAGAATGCACCCTCAATTAAATTAAAATAATTTCACCAATCCTAAGCCCCAACTGGTTTCACCAAGGCATTTTTGCCATCTCTCTGGTTTTGGCAAATTGTTGAAAAGTTTCATGTCCAGCCATCAGCTCCGCTGCCTTTTTGGCCATCCCAATGGTTTTGGCAAATTGTTGAACAGATTTATGTTCAGCCATTAGCTTCGCGGCCTTGTTGGCCATTTCTTTGGTTTTGGCAAATTGTTGAAAAGTTTCATGTCCAGCCATCAGGCCCGCCGCCTTTTTGGCCATCCCGATGGTTTTGGCAAATTGTTGAACAGATTCATGTCCAGCCATCAGTTCCGCT
>JACZSY010000312.1 GCA_022573975.1 SAR324 cluster bacterium
CCGGCGGGGCGGTGATTCGTGAATTGTTCGATGCCGGCGCCGATGTCTTCCGCCTGAATCTGAGCCACGGCGTTCATGCGGATCACAAGGCGCGGTACGACATCATCCGCGCCCTTGAAGCCGAGACCGGGCGGCCCATCTGCGTGCTGCTCGACCTCCAGGGCCCCAAGCTGCGAATCGGCCGTTTCAAGGGCGGCTCCGTCGAACTCACCGCCGGCCAGGGCTTTCGCCTCGATCTCAAGAAGACCCTGGGCGACGAGCGCCGCGTCCTGCTGCCTGCCGAGCTCCTTCTGACTGGCCTTGACGTCCTCGCGCACCAGATCGTCCGACACCACGCAGAGCAGCGAGGCCTTGCCTCCAATGACCGAACCGATCACGGCCACGCCGCGTTTCATGCGGCGGCGCAATTCATCGGCCAGGGCGCGCAGTTCTTCCATCGAGGCGGCCTCCACCTGCGCCGCCAGCACCGTCACCCCGTTCGATTCCGTGGCCTTTTTCAGCAGGGAGTCCGCATCGTCTCCCAATCCCCCCTTGCGGGCGGCCTTGAGGTCTCTTTCCAGGGCACGCCTTTCTTCCAGCACCTGTTCCAGCCGTTGTGGCATTTCTTCCAGGGGGGCGTTGAGTTGTTGCCGCAACCGTTCCATCAGCCGGCTCAGGCCGCGCAGATGGGTTTCGGCCGTCTCGCCGGTGAGGGCCACGATCCGCCTCACGCCAGTGGCGATGCTCCCCTCGGGGACGATCTTGAACAGGCCGATCTCGCCCGTGGCCTTCACATGGCAGCCCCCGCACAATTCCTGGGAGAATGATAGCACCCGCACCACCCGCACCTGGTCCCCGTATTTCTCGCCGAACAGGGCCACCACTCCGGCGGCGATGGCTTCATCATAACCGGACTGGGAAATGTCCAAGGCGATGTTCTCCCGGATCACGGCATTCACGCGCCGCTCGATGGCTTCGAGTTGTTCCACGCCCGGTTTTTCGAAATGGGTGAAGTCGAATCGCAGGGATTCGGGCTGCACCACCGAACCCGACTGGGTTACATGTTCCCCCAGCACTTCCCGCAAGGCCGCCTGGAGAAGATGCGTGGCGGTATGGTTGAGCGTGGTGGCCCGCCGCGATTCGGCCTCGACGCGGGCCTGCACCGGTCCGCCGTCCGGAAGCAGACCCGTTCCGTGGGGGTCTTCCTGCTCACAGACATGGACGATGCGATCCCCGTCGCGTTGGGTGTCCACCACCCGCCAATGGCCGCTCTCACCCGCAATGACACCCCGATCGCCCACTTGGCCTCCACCTTCCGCATAAAACGGGGTGCGCTCCAGCACCATCAGCACCTGCTGGCGGCCCTCCGCGGTTTCTGCCAGGCGGTAACTCCGCACCCGTGTGGAGAGTTCCAGGGAATCGTAGCCCGCGAACTCCGAGTGGGCGCCCTCGCTCACCGCGTGCCACTCTCCTTCGGCCGCCGCATGCCCTCCGGCCGCCTTGGCCTGGGCCCGCTGCTGTTCCATCAGGGTCTCGAAGCCTTCCATGTCCGTTTTGAAGCCGCGTTCCTCCGCCATCAGCCGGGTCAGATCCACCGGGAAGCCATAGGTATCGTACAGCTTGAAAACCTCCTCCCCGGGGATCACCTCCCGGCCCTGCCGCTGCTGGCTGGCCACCACCTTTTCGAAAATTTCCAGGCCCCGGTCCAGGGTTTTCAGAAAGCCTTCCTCTTCCGCCAGGATCACCCGTGCCGCGTGGCCGGCCTGGGCGCGCAGTTCGGGAAATGCGTCCCCCATGGCGTCGGCCAGAAAAGGCACCAGCCGGTGCATGAACGGCTCGTTCATGTCCAAGATCTTGCCGAACCGGGCGGCCCGCCGCAGCATCCGCCGCAGCACGTAACCGCGTCCCTCATTGGAGGGCAGGGCGCCGTCGGCGATGGCGAAGCCGAGGGAACGCAGATGGTCGGCGATCACCCGGAAGGCCACGCCCACCTCCCCGGGCCCGTCCTCGACGCCGGTCACCTCGGCGATGCCCCGCAGCAGGGGCGTGAACAAATCCGAATCGTAATTGGAAGGATGTCCCTGTATCACCCGCACGATCCGTTCCAGGCCCATCCCGGTGTCCACGTGCTGGGCCGGCAGGGGATCCAGGGAGCCGTCCGGGTTCCGGTTGAACTGGATGAACACCAGGTTCCACAATTCAATGAACCGCCAACAGCCCTCCACATTGACTGCGCATTCGTGCATTCCGCCGTCTCCCAGGGGGCAGGTACCCTCACCCAGGTCGTAATGCATCTCTGAACACGGGCCGCACGGGCCGGTCTCGCCCATCTCCCAGAAGTTGTCCTTTTTGTCACAACGCAGCACCCGCTCAGCCGGCAACGGGGTGACTTCCAACCACAGGCGTTCCGAATCCCCGTCGGGTTCCAACCCGTCGGCGGCATCCCCGCCGAAAACCGTGGCGTACATTTTATCGGCATCCAGCCCCCAGCGCTCGATCAACAATTCCCAGGCCCAGCCGATGGCTTCGCGCTTGAAATAGTCTCCAAAGGACCAGTTTCCCAGCATTTCGAAGAAGGTGTGGTGGTAATTGTCACGGCCCACGTCTTCCAGGTCGTTGTGCTTGCCGCTGGCCCGGATGCACTTTTGCGAGTTGACGGCCCGGTTGAAATCGCGCGTGCCCTTGCCCAGGAAGATATCCTTGAACTGGTTCATGCCCGCATTGGAAAACAACAGGGTCGGGTCGTCCTGGGGCACCACCGGGGAGGAACGCACGAAGCGATGGCCCCGCGCTTCGAAAAATGCGATGAAGTCGGCGCGGATGTCATTGGCGGTTTCGATGGGGCCCCGATCTCCCCCGCCGGATTTTCCGGCTTTCCGCGGAGCATTCGCGGCGGGAGCTTTGGAGGCGGATTTGGCTTTTGCCGTGGTCATGAATTTAAATTTAATTTAGGGTGTTGGAAGGTGGGAATTGGTTCTTCGCAAACCTGAAAATTTCAATCAATTTCTATAATTTTCGATAATTTTCAATCTCACAAGGTACACCGATTTGGCCAGGGAAAGAAAGAAAGTGCAAGCCCACCTTGGCTATGCGGAGCCTCCAGTTGTTGCCTGGCGGAGGCCTGGATGGAACGGAGCGCATGTTCGGGCCGCGTGAATGGAAAGCGCCGCAAGGATTTCCGGCCTTGCACGGAGCCGTGGCGCTGTTCGGCCTGGCGGCGCTGTTCGGCAAATGGGTGCCGGCCCATCCGGTGGTGATCGTGTTCGCCCGGGTGCTGGTGGCCACCGCCGCGTTCCTGGCCGTGATGCGCCTGCTCCCAACCCCCCGGGCGCCACCGCCGATGCCACCGCCGATGCCACCGTCGATGCCACCGCAGATGCCACCGTCAAGGTCACGGCCCAAGTCACTGACCATGCGGGAGCGTTTGCTGGTGGCGGCTTGCGGAGGACTGCTGGCGTTCCATTGGTTCGCCTTTTTCCATTCCATTCAGCTGTCCACGGTGGCCATCGGGCTGTTGTCCTATTCCACCGCCCCGGTATTCGCCGCGCTGATGGAGCCCCTCTGGTTCCGCGAGCGATTTTCCTGGCCGTCCCTGGGAGCCGCCCTGCTGGTGGTGGCCGGGGTGGCCCTGATCGTGCCCCGCTGGTCCCCCGGCGATACCCAGGCGGTGGGCGTGTTCTGGGGAGTCATGGCGGGATTCAGCTTCGCCGCGCTGTCCCTGGCCAACCGGCAACTGGTGCGGCGCCATGCCAGCATCCGCATCGCTTTTTATCAGGATGCCGGGGCCATGATCCTGTTGGCGCCTTTGGTTCCTTTTTTCTGGCGCCCGCTGGCCTGGGATGAGATCGGGCTGTTGATCGCTTTGGGGCTGTTCTGCACCGCGCTGGCCCACACCCTGTTCATCGAGGCCCTGCGAACCGTCACCGCCCGGGTGGCGGCCATTGCCTCCGCGCTGGAACCGGTTTACGGCATCGCCCTGGCCTGGCTGCTGCTCGACGAGCGGCCGGACGCCCGTGTTTTCGCCGGGGGGTGTCTCATTGTCGCCGCGGTGGTGTGGGCCTCCCTGCCAAAAATTGAACCCCGGACGCCTCAACGCGATCCATGAAATATAAATGAATGACCTCACCGCAAGCGGCAAGGGATCGAATCCCGGGCTTCTTTTTCGCCGCAAGCGGCGGGGAATGAACCCGTGGAAAAAGATTCATGCCGGAGAGGAAGTGGCCGGAATGGCCGAAAATAGCGTTGAAACCTTGTGGGGACGCGCCGTCGATAAACCGTTCGCGGAACCTCCGGCAAGGATCCGATGATGGGAATTATGGATGACCTTACGGCCCTGTTTGTGCATGATAGGAAGGGATAAACTTCTTTTATCCCGGCCCGGTGCGAGGCCGATCATCAAGGATGGCAGGCAACATGGCTG
>JACZSY010000313.1 GCA_022573975.1 SAR324 cluster bacterium
GCCAAGACCCGAGGCTGCCTCTCCAGGGAAACCGCTTCCACCTTGGTCTTCAAACTGACCCTCTGCGCTCAGCGAACATGGCGCAAACTAAACGGGTCGAACTGGCTGGCCCAGGTAAGCGAAGGCGTGAAATTCGAGGACGGAATCAAGGTTGATAAAATCGCCGCCTGAAAACCTCAAAACACAACATTTGACTATAACTCATGTTTCCTCCCCGGAAGCCTACGGCAATTGCGCCGGCACCGTGACCGAAGACACCCCAGACAATCCCAGCACCCCCTATGCCGCCTCAAAATCGGCTGCCGACATGCTTTTGCAGGTATATCAAAAGCAATATGGATTTCCTCTGGTTTCCGTTCGCGCAACCAACGTCTATGGCGCCCGGCAGCAGTTGTTCAAGATCATCCCCCGCACCGTGATTTACCTGAAACTGGGCCGGAAAATTCATTTGCATGGCGGAGGGTATGCCGTAAAGTCCTACATTCACATTCGCGATGTCTCCAAGGGGCAACTGGCGATTTTGCCGCGGGGGCGGGTCGGAGAACGCTACCATATCTCCCCCGATGAGGGGGTTTCGGTGCGGGAGGTTGTCTCCCGTCTTGCCGGAGAAATGGGGAAAACCCTGGCCGAAGCAACCGAACACGTGGCCGACCGGCCCGGCCAGGATGCCGCCTATGTCATCGACAGCGCAAAGGCCCACCAGGAACTGGACTGGAAAACCGAATGCACCCTGGAAGATGGGCTGGCCGAGGTGGTGGGATGGATTGAAAACAACTGGCGGACGATCGGCAAGACTGAATCTGGAGTATGTTCACAAGGAATAAATGGGCCGCCCGCACGGCTGGAATATCCTTGTCTTTTGCTCCAGCATCGATGGACCACCCCCACTCACCGGGGAAAATCCGGGCTGGATGGCAATTCGATGTTCCAATTTTTTCATGGTATGGATCGTCCATGGAAGCGGATTTTCCATGGGAATTTGAATGCAAAATCAGGATCCAATTCCCCGCGGCTTGCCGCGAAAAAAGGAAACCTGTTCCTCGACTGATACCCCGCCCCTTGCGGCGGGTGAGCATTTGTTTTAGCGGGGTTGCACCGCATTAACGCTGGGGACGCTGGGGAAATAGGCCCAAAAGCCGCCGCATTGGAGCGCCCCATCGGTGTGGCGAGAGAGAAATACCGTTTTTGGATCGGGTGGATTCCGGAAATGGATTGTTTGCCGAAAATTTGCACCCGGAGCCAATCCGGAATGTAAAAAACGACCCCAAGCCCGGCTCCGGGGTCGTCATAAGGCGCCAAAGGCAGATTTTGCTCTTGGTGAATTCAGCTCCGAAGGCCCGGACACCGCGAAAGGAAAACTCCCATGAAAAATCGGATGTCCCAGGGAACTTCTCTCGCTGGCGTTGAGCGGCTGATCGGCATGGCCGCCAGCCTCACCGTGGGGGAAATGCTGACCGTGCAGGCCGCCCGCACGCCCGCGGCGGTGGCGGTGGAAGGCGAGGGGCAGGCACTCACCTACGCCCAGTTCAACGCCCGGGTCAATCGGTTGGCCCATGTGTTGACCAGCCTGGGTGTCCGCCATGGGGAACGGGTAGCCATTCTTTCCGAAAATCGCAGCGAATTCCTGGAAGCGGCCTTCGCCTGCGCCAAGCTGGGTTCGATTCTGTGCGCCCTCAACTGGCGGCTGGCCGATCCGGAACTGGAGCATTGCATCAAGCTGACCGCTCCCATGGCCGCCTTGGTCTCCCCCCGTTTCGCTTCCAACCTGGGACGCGCCGGCCATGGCGCGGAAACCATTGGGGAAAACATCGTGGAATTCGGGGCGGATTACGAGGGCCGCCTGGAAAAAGCCCCGGACACCGAGCCGGCCTGCCGGGTGCGCCCCGAAGACGGGCTGTACATCCTCTACACCTCCGGCACCACCGGGCTGCCCAAGGGCGCGTTGATCAGCCATCGCGCCGAAATCGCCCGCATGCAGGTCAATACCATGGACATGGGCCTGAAAAGCGGAGACACCTTCCTCGCCTGGCCGCCCATGTTCCACATGGCCTCGCTGGACCAGGCCACGCACCTGCTTTGCTCCGGGGGCCGGGTGATCGTGATGGAAGGGTTCGACGCGGAGCGGGTCTGCGCCATCGCCGCCGAACGCCCTTTGTGGTGGCTGGCCCTGCTGCCCGGCATGGTGGATGTGATGATCGAGGAGGCCCGGCGGCGGAACTTCAAGCCCCTGGATATTCTTCAGGTCGGCGCCATGGCCGACCTGGTGCCCCTGCACCAGATCGCCGAGGTGACACGGCTGCTCGACGCCCCCTACATCAACAGCTTCGGCTCCACCGAAACCGGGCTGCCCCCGTTGTCCGCGGCCAAGCTTCCCATCGGAGAAATTCCCGCCAGCCTCTCCAAGCGCCCCAGTTCCATGTGCGCCTTCCGGCTGGTGGACCCCGCGGACAACGACGTGCCGGACGGCGCTCCGGGAGAGTTGGCTTTCCGGGGGCCCACCCTCTTCAGCGGGTACTGGAACGCCCCGGAAACCAACGAGAAGGACTTCCGCGGCGGCTGGTTTCACCTGGGGGACATGTTCATCCGCAACGGGAATGGGAGCTACGATTTCGTGGACCGGGTCAAATACATGATCAAATCGGGAGGAGAAAGCATCTTCCCCGCCGAAATCGAACGTGTGTTGTTGAGCGATCCCCGTGTGGACGACGCTGTGGTGGTGCGCCGCCAGGACGACAAATGGGGCGAGGTGCCCGTGGCCTTCATCGCCAGCAAGGACGACTCCCTCACCGCCGAGGACCTTTCCAAACGTTGCAGGAGCGAACTGGCCGGTTACAAGCAGCCCAAGGAATTCCGCTTTGTCGCCTTCGACGACCTCCCCCGCAGCACAACCGGAAAAATTCAACGTCACGAGGTTGAAAAATGGTTGAAGGAATGAACCGCGGGACAACAAACCACAGAGCCAGCCAGGGGGACGAAACCCCATGAAGATCGTAGCCGTAGAGGCAAGGGTCTACCAGATTCCCGGCCGGCGCAACGCCCAGGACGTTCCCTGGGTGTGGGGGGAAATGGCCCAGGTATACGTCTCGGTGACCACCGAAGATGGCCTGGAAGGCATCGGCGAGGCCTTCGGCTACGGAATTCCCGGCGCCTCGGCCTGGGTGGTCAACCACACGCTGGCGCCGTTGCTGGTGGGCCGGGACGCCGCCTCGATCCACGATTTGACGGAAATGCTGTTCCGCAAGACCCATCTCTTCGGCCGGTATGGCGTCACCACCTTCGCCATCAGCGGAGTGGAGATGGCCCTGTGGGATTTGGCGGGCAGGCGGGCGGAGATGCCCTTGTACCGGCTGCTGGGCGGCGCGGCCCGCACCGCCATTCCGGCCTATGCCAGCCTGGTGCGCTATCCCGAGGGTCACGCTCAAATCGAGGCCGACGCCCGCAAGGCCATGGACGAAGGGTACGCCATGCTCAAACTGCATCAGCTTTCGGTGGAATCGGTGGCCCTGGCCCGGGCCGCCATTGGCGCGGACGTTCCCCTCACCGTGGACATCAACTGCGAATGGCGGCCCAGTGAAGCCATCGCCATGGCGCGGGCCATGGAAGCGTACGCCCTGCTTTGGCTGGAAGAACCCGTCTGGCCGCCGGAGGATTTCGCCTCGCTGAACAGGGTGCGGGCCGAAGGCGGCGTGCCCCTGGCCTCCGGGGAAAATCTTTGTACGGCCGTTCAATTCGCCGAAATGGCGGCCCAGCAGGCCGTGGATTACCTCCAACCCAGCGTGACCAAGGTCGGCGGCATCGCTCAATGGCTCAAAGTGGCCGACATCGCCGAGCTGAACGGAATCGGCCTGGCCCCCCATTCTCCCTATTTCGGGCCGGGGTTCGCGGCGACGTTGCACCTGCTGGCCCACCGGAACCAAGCCCAATGGGTCGAAAAAATCTATTTCGACCTGGAAGTGGAAATTTTCAAGGACCCGATCCGATTCGCGGATGGCGCTTTCCTGGTTCCTGACGGCCCGGGTTTGGGGGTGGCCCTGGACTGGGAAGCCCTGGAACCCTTCCGGAAGCGCGATTGAGGGGTGCTCAGGGCGTGTTTGCTCCGTTCGCCCCGTCCGCACCGTGCACGGGGAGGGAGGGGAGTTTCTTTTTGATGGGGTGGGTGAAAATTGGGGGGTGATGGGAATTGCCACACCCGAAGCCTCAACTCCCGGCCTTCGGCCCGGCGCGGGAAGCCTCAACTCCCGGCCTTCGGCCTCCCTCCCTCTCCATCAGGATGGAGAGGGGGAAATGCGTCGTGTTTACAATGATATAGAGGAGGGTTTTGTGTGAGAGGGATTGCCGCCGGATCCCCCCCCGGCCCCTCCCCGCTGGGCAGGGAGGGGAGCTTTAT
>JACZSY010000085.1 GCA_022573975.1 SAR324 cluster bacterium
CCAACCCCACGTCATGCTGAGCGAAGCGAAGCATCTTCATGTTTTTTTATGATTTGGGGTTTTTGGAAGAAGGTACTTCGCTTCGCTCAGTACGACGGGATTCAAACTGCCCCCCCGCCCGTTCCGGGTCTTTCTTGACAGGAATCCTGGGAGGCATTATAAATCCCTTCTGAATCGATCTGTCAGTTGGCGAGATAGCTCAGTCGGTAGAGCAAGGGACTGAAAATCCCTGTGTCCCCAGTTCGATTCTGGGTCTCGCCACCATACCTTCTTTCATCAGGCCAAATCGGCCCCCGGACGCGAGCCATTCGGTGATCACCGTTATGGAACCTTGCAGAAAATGAAAATTGGAATCATCGGCGGTAGCGGTCTCTATCGAATGGATGGGTTGGAACGGGTCGGGGAAACCCGGCTGGAGACGCCTTTTGGAGACCCATCGGACGCATTCATCACCGGCACCCTGCACGACAGGGAGGTGGTGTTTCTGCCCCGGCACGGGGTGGGGCACCGGCTGATCCCCAGTGAAATTCCCTTCCGGGCCAATGTGTGGGGCATGAAGCAACTGGGCGTGACCCACCTGATTTCCGTTTCCGCGGTGGGAAGCCTGAAAGCGGAAATCGAGCCGGGCCATATCGTTTTTCCGGATCAGTTCATCGACCGCACCTCCCTGCGCGCGTCCACATTTTTCGGCAACGGCGCGGTGGCCCATGTCCAGTTCGGCGATCCGGTCTGTCCCCAGCTGGTTTCCCAGTTGGCCGCCGCGGCCGTGCGGGAGGGAATAGACCATCATCGGGGCGGCACGTATGTCTGCATGGAGGGACCGGCTTTTTCCACCCGCGCCGAATCGATGATGTACCGCGCCTGGGGCGGCGCCGTGATCGGCATGACCAACCTGACCGAGGCCAAGCTGGCCCGGGAGGCGGAGATGTGCTTCGCCACCATCGCCCTGGCCACCGATTACGATTGCTGGCATGAATCCGAGGATCAGGTTACGGTGGAAGCCATCCTCAAGGTAATGGAGGCCAATATCGCCAAGTCCAGGCGGCTCCTTGGCGAGATTGCCGCGACGATGGATTTGGAGCGGCCCTGCGCCTGCCGCGAAGCCCTGCGGGACGGCCTGTTGACGCCCGCCGAAAACATCCCGGAACGGACCCGGAACGATTTGAAACCCTTGCTCGCCCGCTATTTAAACGGATAATCGGAAGCAGAAACCCCATGGCTGAATATTCCCCCGAAATATTGGAAATCTTTGCCCGCATCGGCCAAAAATTAAATGCCGTGCGGGAAGCCCGCGCAATGTCCCTCAACGAAATTTCCGTTCACACAAAGATCCACCCGGGGTTTTTGGAAAAGATTGAAAAAGGAGATTTGGAAAACCTGCCCAATCTGGCCTTCGTGAAGGGGTTTGTGCGCAATTTCATCCAGGTGCTCGAGATGGACGGGGACGAACTGGAAGCGGACCTTCGCGCGCTCACCCTGGATACCGATGAAGAAGTGAGGCCGGTGATGCCGATTACCCAGATGCATTTGCTCGATGTGGAGCCATCGCGGTTTTCCCTGGTGAAATTGGCCTTTTATCTGGTTTTGTTCGCGGCCCTGGGGGGGATAGGCTATTTTCTCTACATCGGGGAGGGTGAAAATCCAGCTTCGCCAGGGAAATCCACCGAAACGGCGCCCACCCCGGCCAAAAAATCCAACCAAAAAGAGACTGGCAAAAACACCGGAACAGGCGCCAAAACAGCCACCGGGGAGACGGAGCAAAAAATTTCCGGCAAGCCGTCACCTCCCGCGAAGTCCGGCTCGGCTCCTCTCCCGTTGGCTCAGCCGGCGCCAAAGAACCTGAATCTTACCATCCGCGGTCTGGAACGCACCTGGGTGCGTCTGACCATCGACCAAAATCCGCCGGTGGACGTTTTGGTGGAGGCCGCCGAAACACAGCGGTGGGAGGCCGACCAGCAATTCCGGCTGATCATCGGGAAATCCCAGGGGGTGGCGGTGTTTCTCAATGGGCTGGATTTTCCCCTGCTCAAGGAGCCCAACCGGCTCATTCCGGAAATGGTGCTCGACAAGCTGGCGCTCCTGAAGCTGGAAAACTGCACCACCCAGGGCGGCTGTTGAGCGTCTTTCGCGTTGCATCCCGGTTCGGCTCCCGGCGGCGTCCGGCGAGCAGTCCCAAAATCAACTTTTCGCGGGGATTCGCCCCTTGGCCGCCGGAGACCTGCCGGCGCCCATTGGCGGGTTATTTTTTTGGCGCCACGAGCTCCCGCTTCAGTTGCCAGGCCGGGGTGAAAAAGCGGGGCGCGACCGCATACACGGCCATCACGGCGGCGGTGAGCGCGCAAAAGGCAATGCCGAACAGGATCAGCAATTGGTACATGGCGGCCTGAATCGGCGCCGAGCCTCCCAGCAACTGCCCGGTCATCATGCCCGGGAGGGTCACGATCCCCACGGTCATCATGGTGTTGAGCGTAGGGGAAACAGCCGCCCGGATGGCCGTTTTGCGCGCGTCCTCGGCGGCCCGCCGTGGAGAGGCCCCCAGCATCAGCAGTGTTTCCACATCCACTGCATGGCCCCGCAATTCCGCCCCCAGCCGTTCCACCGCCAGGGTGGCGCTGTTCATGGCGTTCCCGATCAACATCCCTCCCAATGGGATCAGGTAGCGGGGGTCCCATTCCCGCAAACGCAGCACGGCCAGGGCCAGGTAGGTCACCGCCACGATCGACACCAGGGCCACCACCCCGGTCAGCACCCCGGTGAGGCCGGCGATTCGTTCACCGCTGCGCCTGGCGGCCGTGTAACCCGCCACAAGGCACATCATGGTCAACCCCCCCAGCACGATAAAGCCGCTCTGTTGGCGGAACACCCAGCCAATCACGAACCCCACCGTGGTCAACTGCACCACGCTGCGGGCGGCCCCCAAGGCGAACGAACGGCCCAGACCGAGCCGGAGCCACCCGCTGAGGGCCACCACGGCCACCATCATCACCAGCAGCAAAGCCACCTCGACCCAACCCAGGGTTATCACTCGCTCAGCCATGGTTCAGCCGCTCCCGGATTCAAGGAATTCCCCGGCCTCCAGGCTGGGGGGGCGGGCCAGCATTTCAGCGGCATCGCCCTCCCCATGGAGGCGCCCGCCGATGAGGACCGCCAGCCGCCCGCCATTTTGGCGGAGATGCTCCAGGCGGTGCGAAACCATTAACACGGTCAGGCCCTTTTCCAGAGTGAGGCGGTGCAGCCTTTTCATCATCCGTTCCGCCGTGCGGGGGTCCTGCCCGGCGGTGGGCTCGTCAAGCAACAGCACCTCCGGTTCGCCGATCAGCGCCCGGGCCAGGGCGGCCCGTTGCTTTTGTCCGACGCTGAGCACGGCGGAGTGTTGGTTGAGAATTTCCGGCTCCAGTTCCGCCTCCTCCATCGCGGCCTCCATCCGCTCCTGCATCTGGGGAGGGAGCCCGCCGCGCAACCGAAAGGGCAGGATCAGGTTTTCCCGCACCGTCATCCCCAGCAGGCTCGGTTCCTGGGCCACCAGAGCCACCCGCTGGCGCAAGGCCCCCACGTCCCATTGATCCAGGGCCCTCCCCAACACCGAAATCGAGCCGCCGTCCGCCTCGTCGAGCCGGTTGATGAGCCTCAGCAAGGTGGTTTTCCCCGCCCCGCTCGGGCCGGCCAGGGTCGTGAAGGCGCCCCGGAGAATGGTCAGCGTCACGCCGTCGAGCAACCGCCGTCCCCGGGCGTCCTGGCGGAAAACGCCGCGCAGCTCAATGGCGGCGTCGGGGTTTTCGCGCTCCATGTTTTCGCGCTCCATGGCCCTTTCCAATTCATTCACGGCATCTCCAGCCCCCTGGAAATCCCTGCTTCCCTTTGGCGGGTTTTTACCAACATCGAGCCAGCAAATTCCACATTTTTTCCAGAAAGGTGCAACAACCTTCCCCCATGGACAGCCGTTAATTAAATAAGATATGGGTTGAAATTTAACTGGTTTTCAGCCAGGAAACCCTCTACGGTTTTTCCGTCCCTCCGGATCGCCCGGCCGGGTTGGTTTTTTCCCGCGGCACGCTCTAAAATTGAGACGCCATCCCTTCCCCGCGGCAAAAAATTTGCGCCATGACCGAAACAGCCATTCAAACCAATACCGTATCCGTGACCACAACCGCCGCAGGTATCCTCCAAATTCCACCACGCGGACAGGAAGATCGGGCGGCCGGGGATGCCCTGGAAAACCTGGCCGCGATTCATCGGCCTCGCGGGGAGGAAAAACGGCCCGCCCTCATCGATACCAGGGGGATGGGGACTTTGGCCAGGGAGGCCCGGGAGGTTGATGGTAAAAACCCGGCCGTGTCAGGCTTGGCCCTTGTGGATCACAGCGCCTTTTCCCGGATCGCCGCGGAAATGTTCATCGGTGTTGCCCGTCCCAATTTCCCGGTGCGGATGCGTCCCTCCGGGCAACCAGCGGTTCACTGGCTCATATCCCAGGATATTTCTCAATGACCCCCGCAAGAATGACCATGCTCACCGGCGTGTTGGAAAAACTGGCCTTGGGTGAATACGGCGTCAGGTGCGATATTTCAGCCGAAGACGACGCCTTGGACTCCGTGGCCGGTTCCATCAACGTTCTCGCCGAAAAATTGGAATCCGCCGTGACCGAACGGAACCGGGCCGCCAAGGAGCAGGAAGCCCTCAACCGGCAACTGGAACAACGGATCGAGGATCGCACGGCCCACTTTGAGGAAAGCGAGGCCAAACTCAAGGCGATTTTCCGCAATTCTCCCTCGACCATGTTCCTGAGGGATTCCGAAGGGAAATTTCTCCTCATCAACCCGGAGTATGAACGCCTGTGGGGACTCCGCCAGGAGGAAATCCTCGGAAAATCCCTGGCCGGCACCCTTCCGGCGGAGGTCGCCCCGGCCTTGTCGGCGGAGGACAGCCAGGTATTGGAAACCGGGCAACCCCTGCTCATCGAACAGGAGCTTCGGCGGAACGGTGACACCCGCACCTACCTGGTGACCAAATTTCCCATTCAGGACCAGGACGGTCAAGTGGTGGGCATCGGTGGCATAGGAACGGACATCACCGAACGCAAACATACCGAGGAGGCCTTGCGCGAAAGCGAGGAACGGTTCCGCGATTTCGCCGAATCCTCGGCGGACTGGTTTTGGGAGATGGACGCCGAGCTTCGTTTCACCTACGTGTCCCCCAACCTGGAACGGATTCTGGGCCTGCCGCCGGAATGGCATTACGGAAAAACCAGGGTGGATTTGCTGGGAGAGGAATTTGACCGTGAATGGTGGGCGGCTCATCTGCGCGTGCTGGAGCACAGGCAACCTTTCCGGGATTTCGTCTTTTACAGGCATATCGCGGGCATCCACTCCAAATGGATCAGCATCAGCGGAATCCCCATGCACGATGCCGATGGAAATTTCACGGGATACCGGGGCGTGGGAAGCGACGTGACAGAACGGGTGCGCATCGAAACCGAGTTGCAGGACAATCAGCGCATGCTGCAAACCGTTGTGGATGCGGTGCCCCACTGGCTTTTCGCCAAGGACGCCGAGGGCAGGATGATCATGGTGAACCGGGGTTTCGCCGAGTCCTACGGAGGGGCGCCCGAGGACTTCACCTCCAAAACATTTCGCCAATTTCCCGGTGTGACAGAGGGCCAATTGAACATCTCGGATGAATCGGACCGCTCGGTGATTGGAAACAATGCCCCGGTGGAATTCGAAATGACCGCCGAGGATTCCGACGGCATCTCCACGATGCGGCGGGTGATCAAGGTTCCGCTGAGAAATCAGGCGGGGGAGGCGGTGGGACTGGCCGGATGGTCCGAGGACATCACCGGCCGCCGCAGGGCCGAGGACGCGTTGCTCAAGCAGGATTCCATCATGCGCAAGGCCCAGCAATTGGCTCACATCGGGAGCCTGGAATGGGATCTGGTGACAAAAACCCAGACCTGGTCCGACGAGGTTTTCCGCCTCGTCGGTCATTCGCCCCAGTCCTTTGTGCCCAATGATCGGCATTTCGCGGACACCCTGCATCCGGACGACAAAAAGCGGGTGTTGACGGTGTTGGCCGAAACCATTCAAGGCGGAAGCAACTTCGATACGGAATGCCGGGTGGTCTGGCCGGACGGGAGCGTGCGCCAACTCCATGTCCAGGGAGCGGTGTCCAGGGACGAGGCGGGCAAACCGCTGCGCATGATCGGAACGGCACAGGACATCACCGAACGCAAGAAGGTGGAGGAAGCGCTGGGAGCCAACCAAAGGTTGTTGCAGACTGTTTTCGACACCATCCCGCATTCGCTGTTCGTCAAGGATGCCAATTCCCGATTCCTGATGGTCAATCGGGTATTGGCGGGCCGATATGACCTGACCTCCGAAGATTTCGCGGGAAAACACGTTTCGGAAACGCCCATTGGCAACCCGGAACAAAAAGAGCAGTTCGATGAGGTGGACCGGACGGTTCTGGCGGGTGAAGAAGACCTGGTCATTCATCAGTTGAATGTGACCCAAGCGGATGGAAACGACCTTGTCTTCAAGAGAACCATCTTGCCCTTTCGCACGGAAGACGGAGAAATCGCCGGCCTGGTGGGAATATCCGAGGACGTGACCGGCCAAATACGCGCCGAGGAGGCCCTGCGGGCCAGCGAAGCGCTTTTCCGCAGCATCGTGGATCACACGCCATCGCTGATTACCCTGAAAGACCTGGATGGCCGGTATAAAATGGTCAATCGAAAGTTCGAGGAACTGCACGGAATATCCCCCGAAGCGGCCATGGGGCGGACCATCGAGGAGTTGTTCCCCCCTGAAACGTCGGCCATTCCCATGGCCCAGGAAAAGGAAATGCTGGCCACCGGGGAGCCGGTGGAAAAAGAAATCACTTTTTCCACCCCCGATGGGACGCAGGTCATCCTGGCCAACACCAAATTCCCGGTGCGGAACTCCCAGGGGGAGATCGTGGCCATCGGCACCATCTCCACGGACATCACCGAACGCAAGAAGGCGGAAGCCGAATTGCGCGCGGCCCGGAACCGGCTGAATGACGCCATGGAAAGCATCCCGGACGGGTTCGCGCTGTTTGACGCGGACGACCGGCTGGTGCTGGCCAACAGGCATTACAAGGAAGTCTATCCGAAGCATGCCGACGTGCTGGTTCCAGGGGCGCGGTTCGAGGATATGCTGCGGGTAGGGGTCAAGCGCGGTGAATTCGCCGATGCGATTGGCCGGGAAGAGGAATGGATCGCGGAAAGACTGCGCACCCATGCCAATCCTCAGGGCCCTATCGAGCAGCGCCTGTCCGACGGCCGTTGGCTGCGCACGGAGGAAAAGCGCACGCGGGAAGGGGGCATCGTGGGCCTGCGCACCGACATCACCGAAATCAAAAAAGCCACCGAGGCCCTGCGGGAAAGCGAGGAACGTTTCCGCGGCACGGTGGAACACCTCCCGCTGGCCATGATTATCAAGGATTTGGAGGGGCGGTATCAATTCATCAACCAACGTTTCGAGGAATGGTTCGGCCTTTCCAAGGAGGATTCTCTCGGAAAATTCTTTCAGGACCTGTTTCCCCAGCGGGATGCCGAATCGTCCATTAAAACGGATCGGGAAGTGATGAGGGAGGGAAAGGCGGTGGAGGGGGAAACAATGATCGGCTTTTCCGACGGGCAGGAACACATCGTCAGAAGCCTGAAGTTTCCGTTGTATGGAGCCAACGGCAAGGTCAATGGCGTTGGCGTGATCCTTTCGGACCTCACCGAGCAGCGCCAGGCGGAATTCCAACTGCTGCAATCGCAAAAAATGGAAGCCATCGGCCAACTGGCCGGCGGGGTGGCCCACGACTTCAACAACATGCTTCAGGTGATCCAAGGCTATGTCCGCCTGTCCATGGGAGATGCAAATCTTTCCAGCGACACCCAGGGTTACCTGAGCCAGGTAGAGAAGGCTTCGGAACGGGCCGCTTCCCTGACCCGTCAGTTGCTCGCCTTCAGCCGCCAGCAGATTTTGGAAAAAGAAGTCTTCGATCTAAACACCCTGATCGCCGATCAGATGAAAATGCTGCGGCGGGTGATTGGCGAGGAAATCGAACTGGAGATTCATGCCCGCGCCCCCGTGCTTCCTGTTTTGGCCGATGCGGGGATGATCGAGCAGGTGGTGATGAATCTGTGCCTCAATGCCCGCGACGCCATGCCAAACGGCGGCCGGTTGCTGATCGAAACCGGCGGCTTGGCGGCCACGGCGGAATTCAGGGCCAAAAATCCCTGGGCCAGCGAAGGTTCCTACGCCGTCTTTTCGGTCAACGACGACGGCGCCGGGATGACTCCCGAGGTGCGGGAGAAAATATTCGAACCCTTCTTCACCACCAAGGAGCAGGGGAAGGGCACTGGCCTGGGTCTTTCCATGGTATACGGCATCCTGAAACAGCATGAAGGCATGATCACCGTTTATAGCGAACCGGATCGGGGAACGACCTTTACGGTATATCTTCCCATGGTGGAGGATGCGGTGCGGATGCTGGAGAAGGAGGGGCAAACCGAAAGCGCCGGCGGCAGCGAAACCATCCTCATCGCCGAAGACGAACCCGAAGTGCTGAACCTGGCGGTTACCTTGCTGGAGGACAAAGGCTACACCATTCTCACCGCCACCAATGGCCAGGAGGCCATCGAGGTTTTCAACCGGCGAGGCCACGGAATCGATCTGGTCATCCTTGACGTGGTGATGCCAAAAATGAGCGGCCATCAGGTGTTGGAAATCCTCCGGAAAACCAAGCCGTCGCTTCCCGTGTTGTTGACCACGGGGTATTCCCCAGGAAAGTTCAAGATCGGGGATCTCTCTGGCAATCGGGTCAAAATGATCCAGAAACCTTATGACCCCGGCGATTTGTTTCTAATGGTGCGTAAAATGATCGATGGGGAATAACCCGCCGCTGTCCGGCCACCGCTGTTCGCCCACCGCTGGTCGCACACCGTTGTTCGCCCACAGGCGCCGGGCGGGCCGGGTCTCCGCGGCCGGGTCCCTGCGGGTGGGTCTCCGCGGGTTGGTCTCCATGGGGGGATGGCGGGTCAGAAGTCCTGGCCCGATAGATACCGGCGCACCATGCCCAGCCCGTTGCAGGCAAAAGCCAACTGGTGCTGCCGCCGGGTGAGAAACGGGTTGAGGTGCATCGACTCGGCCATGGTGCCCCGCGGCCCGGCACAGGCGAACCAGCACAGCCCATATTTCATGCTGCGTCTGCTCCCGTCCGGAGGCCCCGCCATACCGCTTTCGGCCAACGCGTAATCCGTCCCGGCTTCGCGCCGCATGGCCTCGGCCATTTCCCGCACCACGGCTTCCGATACCGCGGAATCCCCCGGCAGCGCTCCCCCCAACAGGCCGGTCTTGGCCCTCTCGTCATAAGCGAAGCGCGATTGCCGGAAAAATCGCGACGCGCCGCCGCGCCGGGCCAGGGCCGCCGTCATTTCTCCGCCGGTGGTGGTTTCCACCAGGCCCAGGGTATGGGGGGCTCCCGCGGCGCCCAACGCGGTCAACTCGGCCGCCAGGGTTTCCGACTCCCAGGCCAAGGCGCCCTCCAGCCGGGTCACCTCGCGTTGCAGCGCGGAGACGCCACCCAGCACCACGCCCTGTGGATCGACCCTCCGCTCCACCGCCGGCGCCTGCCGGTAAAGCCCTTCGCCGAGGATATAGCCGGCCGCCGGTTGGGGGAGCATTCCCGTGATGGGATCGCCCGCCTCGGCCGCCGCCCGGATCAGCGTGCTGGAGAGGGACATGAACGGCCACAGCCATTGGGGAAGCCCGTTGAGGGGATGCACTTCCAACGACAGGACGGTGCTTCTCCGCAAGCGCAATTGATCCAGGGCCGGGTGCACCGGGATGCCATCGCGTTCCAGCACATGATAACGGCAACTCCTGGAAAGAATGTACAAGTCCTCGTCGGAGAAAATTTCCGGATCGCACATGCGGGCGATCAGGTCCGATCCGGCGAACCAGTGAAGCCGCTCCGCGCCGTCCCGTCCGCCTTCTTTCAGCAGGGTGATCATTTCGGCGCTGCGCACCGGGCGGTCGAACTCGAATTCCGCGGTGGAGATGGATATTCGTTCCGGGCTCAATGTCAGGGCCGTTCCCGCGGCCTTGGCCCGGCGGGCCAGCAGGCTGTCTTCGGGATGCGCCACGGCCGCGGCGGCCAGTTCGCACACACGGCGCCTGTGCCCTTGGCCGGCCCGCGAATCGGTCTTGGTGGGATCGGGATGATGGCCGTTGGAAAGGAGAAAGGTGACGCGCTCCACATCCGGAACCGTCCGCAACAACCATTCCGCCGCCCCAAAATGGTTGAAACCGATGGGGTCCCCCGACAAAGGGAAAAAAATCGTGTTGGCTATGGATTCCGCCATGAAATCTCCGGTTCGCGGATGGGTGGCTTGATGGACGACTCAAACGAGGGGTGGATCATGAAGGCGCCCGGATCGAATCGGGGCGGGTTCCCTCCGCGAAGCCCGCGGGATTTTCCGGCGCGCCAGCGCGCCTGGGTTGCATGCACCGCCTCAGCATGCACCGCCTCGGCGCGGAGGGCCGCCGGGTGGAGGGCCATCTTTTGGGCGGCCTCCCTGTGGACGGCCGCCGCCCTGATGGGAGTCGCCCTCCCCGCGATGGCCGGCCCTCCGGATGGCGGCCATGCGGACAAAAAACCCGCGGAGGCCTTCGAAGACAAGGTGGCGGCCCTCTTGCGGGCCAACGGGTTGCCCCCACGCACCACTTCCCTGATGGTGTATTCCACCCGGAAAAGGCGCACTTTGTACCGGCTCGATGAAACCCGCCCCAGGCCCGCGGCCTCCAACATCAAACTCCTGATCGGCTTCGCCGCCCTGAAGGTGCTCAAGCCCAGATACCGCTGGCGGACCCGGTTCATCCTCACCGAGGAAAACGATGACGAAGATGGACCCAACCGTCAAGGGTTGCTGGTGGAGGCCTCGGGCGACCCCAGCACGACCCGGGCCGATCTGGAAAAAATTGCCCTCAAATTGAGATCCAGGGGCCTGCGGCGGCTGCGCAACGGCATTTACCTGAAAGGCAGGCTGCCGGCCTATCCGCCCATCCCCCCCGGGCGGGATGCCCCGGACGGCATCCACCCCTGGAACGCCCCCTTCAGCCCTTTCATCGTCTCGGGCCACCGCATCCGTTTCATCCTCTCGCCCGCCCGCACCGGCGACGGTTTCACCGTGATGACCGCCGTGCCGGGAATCCATGCCGTTCCGGCCATCCGCGCCGCCTGGAAAGGGAGATTCCGCATCCAGGTGAAACAATCCTGGCGGGCCAACCGGGGCCGGTTCATTTTTTCCGGATTGCCGCGCCCTTCGATCTCCCCACAGGAAATTTCGATCCCGGTGGACCGCCCCCGCCTGTTTTACGATCATCTGCTCAAGGCGGCGCTGCTCCGGGCCGGCGTCCAGCCTCCCCCTATCCCCTGGCGTCCCAGTTCTTGCCGGGCCGTTCGATGGGCCGGCGATACTCTTTCCTTGTAATCCGCGTCCAGGATTGGATATGGTTTAATCGGCTTGGGAGGAATTCCCAGCGGCTTGCCACCAGAAAGGCGCCAAAGTTTCCTTATCGCGGATCGTCAAAAAATCTACCGGGCAGGGAATACCATGAAAATCAATTTCATATGGGTGGGATTGGGTTTGGGGGTGTTGATGGCCGTGGCGCTGGCCTTGTTCGCCGAGGATTTGCTGGACGGCCCTTCCGAACCTGTCGGCCCCAAGGCCATCGCCGAGGCCCGGCAATGGTTCGACAAGGGGGAAGCCATTTTCGACGGATCGCGCTGGAGCGATCCGGAAAAAGCCGTCGCGCATTATTCGCAAGCGATCCAGGTCAACCCGAATTTCGCCAAGGCCTACGTCCAGCGGGGACGGATTTATTTGGGCCACCTCAACGAGGCCGGCAAGGGGGAAGCGGATATCGTCAAGGCGCTCCGGCTGGATGAAAATTTGGCGGAAGCCCATTACGCCAAGGGAAACATCGATTTTTATTATTCGGAGGATATGGAGTCGGCCGTGGAGTCCTATGACCGTTCCATTGAGTTGAAGCCGGATTATTACCGGGCCTACATCAACCGGAGCATCGCGCTCTCCCGGATAGGAAAAGACTCGCAAGCGATTTCCGGCCTGAACCAGGCCATTCAGATCGAGCCCAAAAATCCGCTCGGCTTCAATACGCGCGGATGGGCCTATTTCCGGATGGAAAAAAACGGCCGCGCCCTGGCCGATTTCAACGAGTCCATCCGGTTGGGTTCAAAACTGCCGGAAACCTTCAATTTCCGGGGGAAGGTGCATCAAAAAATGAAACAGGAGGCCCGGGCCAAGGCCGATTTCAGCAAAGCCTGCGAAATGGGATTGGAAGCGGCTTGCGGGCAATAGCTTGCGGGCGATGTCTTGCAGGCGATGTCTTGCAGGCGATAGCGAAACCCGCGCCAGGGAGATGGGCGGCGCCTATTATTCGGCGTATTTCAGGTCCAGCACTTTCACCTGGGCCTCGGGCCCATTGGCGCCGGAGAACATCTGGGGCATGAAGGCGATATCGTAGCGTTGCGAGCAGTTCAACTCCCAGTCCGAGTGATCCCAGGCGTAGGCATCCAGATGGCCCCCATTGCCGCAGGGCAGTTGGAAGCGGAGGTGCCGGCTGTTGAACACCACCGGTTCGCGCACCATGAAGCCGCGCACGCCGATCACGGGCTCCGGGTTGCCGTACCCGAAAGGGGAGAGCAGATTCAACTCCTCCAAAAACCGGGTGGTCAGGGCTTTCGGCTCGATCCAGGTTTCGATCCTCAATCCCTCTCCCCCGCCGGTTCCGTCCTTGAAGCATTCCCGCCCGGCGGCGGCCTGGAAATCCTGGCTGAAGGCGTCCAGGTTTTTCCTCAACAGGGCCAGCCCGGCGGCGTTGCGGTGCCCCCCAAACCGATTGAGCAGCGCCTGGCAGGCTTGCAGGGCGCCCAGCACGTTGTGATGCTTTCCACCCCGGGCGGAGCCGCCCAGTTCCTGCTCGCCCTGCCGGGTCAGCACCACCGTCGGCCGGTGGGTCTGGAAGGCGATGCGCGAAGCGATGGAGCCGATCACGCCGGGATGCCAGTCCAAACCGACCAGGATCGTCGCCGGTTCTTCCGGCATGGCTTCCATCAGGGTCATGGCGCGCTGGTAAACCTCGCGCTCGATTTTCTGCCGCTGCCGGTTGGTATCCATCACGTGCCGCGCCAGCCGCCGCGATTCGGTGAAGGAATGGGAGAGCAGCAGCCGCATGCCCACCCGGGGGTCGCCCACCCGTCCCAGGGCGTTGATTTTCGGCGCCAGCTTGAAGGTGATGGTGTTGGGGGTGATCGGTCCGCGGATTCGGCTTTCGCGCACCAATCCGCTCAGGCCCGGGCGCATCTTGGAATTGAGCAATTCGAGGCCCAGCTTCACCAGCACCCGGTTTTCCCCCAGCAGGGGCGACATGTCCGCCACGGTGGCCAGTGCCACCAGGTCCAGGAAATATCCCGGCGGCGTGCGGCGCAGGCCATGGCGGTTCCAGAAATTGATGCCTTCCAGGTGCTCGTCCAGCGCGCCGATCACCTTGTAGGCCACCCCGGCCGCCGAGAGATCCTTGAAGGGATAGGGGCAGCCGGGCTGATGCGGATTGACCAGGGCGACCGCCCGGGGCTTGGCCGGCCCCAGATGATGATGGTCGGTGATGATCAGGTCGATCCCATGGCGTTTGAGGGCTTCGGGCGCTTCCATCTCGGTGGAGCCATGATCGGTGGTGATCACCAGGTCCACCCCCCAATCCACCACCTTTTTCAAGGTGCTTTCGGTAAAACTGTAACCATCGGTGATCCGATGGGGGATATAGTAAAATACCCGCGCGCCCAGGCGCTTGAGGTAGCTGTAAAGAATGACGGCCCCCGCGGTGCCGTCCACGTCGTAATCCCCAAAAATCAGTATTTTCTCGTAATTCTCCACCCCCCGCAGAATGCGGCGCACCGCCACATCCATGTCCGCCATCAGCAAAGGCGGATGCAACTGGGATTCGTGCGGATTGAGGAAATCGTGCGCGGCCTCCGGGTCCTCCAGCCCGCGGGCGGCCAGCAAACACCCGAATTCCGGCGTGATCCCCAAGGCCCGGGAAAGCGCGCGCACCCCCGTCTCGCACGGTTGATGCTCCGGGTCGTGCCATTGCTGGTTGCTCAGGCTGCGCTGACTGGTATCCGTTCGTTCTTCCATGACGGTTCGCCGGTCGATATTTGCCGCTTGCGCGGCGGTTTGGGTTTGGGCCATTTGCCCGTGACCCTATTGTCCCTGGACACCGCCCGAAATCCCCTTTTCATCATGGCAGGCGGGAAATCCAGGCCGGTATAACCCATTTCAACCATAGCAAAATTGACTTTTTATTTCAAATGGCTTCCATCGATGATTTACTGGAAGGGCCCATAATAAAAAACCATCGGGCCGGGATGCATTTGCAATCCCCGCCAGGGCGGGTAAAATAGGTTGAAATAAAACCCATATATGGGTGTCATCCAGGAGCCGGCAATGCGGCCTCGGAATGAGTCCGAAAAAACGAACCAACCCTCATCGTCCATCCCGCCGGTAAACGGGGGGATCGGTGATTGGACAACCGAATAATTTTCAGCGGAGCGGAACGCCATGCCATCGTTCAAGAACATTTTCAAAGTCGTGGGCCAGGAACAGGCTAATTCAGACCCGTCGGCCCCTCCGGTCCAGGGGGGCGACGTCAACGAGCGGATTTCCAGCGCCATCAAGGACAACCGCATCCTGATTTTCATGAAGGGAAATCCCGAATTCCCTCAATGCGGCTTTTCCGCGGCGACCGTCGAGGTGTTCAACCGTCTGGGCAAGCCTTACGCCACGCGGGACGTGTTGCAGGACCCGGAAATACGGCAGGGCATCAAGGAGTTTTCCAACTGGCCGACCATTCCCCAGGTGTTCATCGACGGCAAGTTCATCGGCGGCTCAGACATCATCACCGAAATGGATCAGAACGGTGAACTGGAACCGCTGGTAAAGGGGTAGGCCAAGACCCCCCAGGGATTTGTAGCCGGCGCACCCGCTTTCACCGCGATGGCCCAGTGTGAAGACCCCGCGCCGGTTCCCCGTCGTCCCGCCCGGGAAGCCGGGAGCGGGCCGCTTTTTCGTGGCAAAACCACCTCAAAAATGATTGCCGGCGGGCCTCCGGGCTTCACCGTATGACTTTGTGGACGCCCTGGCTTTTGGGGGGTGAACCCTCTTAAAAAGCCTGTGACCAACCAAATGCGTGGGGGATTTCATCCCCCACGCCCCCAGACCATTTTTTGGAAAAAATGGATGAAAAATTTTAACAAGATATTGGAATGAGAGTTTGAAATACTTGTTTTTCCTATAAAAAGTTTGTTGAAACTTTGCAAAGTTTCCCCCCGGAGGGCCGCCGGAGGCACCCCCTTCTGTTTTTATTGAGTTGGTCACAACCCTCTCAAAGGTTTTTTGGCATCGGTTGCAGCGTATTTTTGC
>JACZSY010000314.1 GCA_022573975.1 SAR324 cluster bacterium
CATAAAAATGAGCCCTCAGTATTAAGGGGAATGAGTGCAAGCCAAGTAAAACGGCTATGGCAATGTATACACCGACAATCCCTTCATTGAACGTTCTGGCGCTTACCGCCTATTTCGGGGCGGCAGTTGGATCAACAGTTCGAGTTTCTTGCGGTGTTACAATCGCGGCACCCACCCCCAACCATTCAAGGACTACCGCGCGGGCTTCCGCCGAGTGAGGGTGCGATAGTTTTTCGTGGGGGTTGACGGTGTAATCCCCAACCCCGGCCCTTCCCCACCGAGTGGGGAAGGGTGACTCCTTCACCTATATCGTTGTAAAGAAAATGCTTTTCCCCTCTCCATTTGATGGGGAGGGGTGCCCGAAGGGCGGGGTGGGGATTTTTTCGTGGCCGCCGGATAGACCCTACCCCGATGAAACCGCCATCGGGGCGGCCGCTTCGCTGGCGGGCAGGGGCACGATCATGTTCCACCCGTGCCGGTCGGGCAGGCGGCCGGTCTGGATGCCCACGATCTCGTCGTACAATGCCAGCGTCAGGGGTCCGGGCACGTTTTTCAGGGTTTCGTTGCGGCCCAGGTATTCCAGCCGTTCCACCGGCGCGATCACCGCGGCGGTGCCTGCTCCGAACACTTCTTCGATGGATCCCCCGGCGATGCCGTCCATCACCTCGTCGATGGCGATGGGCCGTTCCTCCACCGTCAACCCGCGGTCCCGGATCAGCGCGATCACGCTGTCGCGGGTGACCCCGGGCAGGATCGACCCGCCCAGGGGGGGCGTGATCACGGAGCCCCCCGAGCCCCCCGAGCCCCCGGCGCCGGCGGTTTTGAAAAAGATGTTCATCGCCCCCACCTCCTCCACAAAGCGATGCTGTTCGCTGTCCAGCCAGAGCACCTGGTCGAACCCCTCGCGGCGGGCGTTGGCGGTGGCCAACATGCCCGCGGCGTAATTCCCGGCGGTTTTGGCGTATCCCATGCCGCCCTTGGCGGCGGCGCGGGTGTAGGTGGCTTCGGCTTTGAGGGAAACCCCGCCGGAATTCTGGTCGAAATAGGCCCCCACCGGAGCGGTCATCATCAAGAAGCGGTAGGTGGTGTCCGGGCGGACGTCCAGGTGGGCTTCGGTGCCGATCAGCAGGGGGCGGATATACAGCGCCTGACCCTCCCGGCGCGGCAGCCATCGATGGTCCAGTTCGATCAGCTGGCGAATGGCCCCGATGAACACTTCCTCCTCCACCGGGGGGATGCACAGCCGGGCCGCCGATTCGCGCAACCGCGCGGCGTTGCGCTCCGGGCGAAAGACCCGCGCCGCGCCGTCCACCCCGCGAAAAGCCTTCAGCCCGTCGAACACCGTCTGTCCGTAATGCAGCATCGCGGTGCCGGGATCCAGGGAAATCGGCCCGTAAGGCTCGATGCGGGGGTCGCCCCACCGCCCTTCACTGTAGCTCATGGAGAACATGTGATCGGAGAATACGGCGCCGAATGGCAGGTTTTCGAAATCCACCTCGCCGATGCGGCTTTTCGCTGCGCGGGTGATGGTCAGGCCGGATAACATGGACCTCGCTCCCATGAATCGCTCCCCTTCCCGCCAGGGCGGTGGAGGAGGGGGTGTGTTCCGCAAGGGTTTTCAGATGCCACGCGCGGAAGAAATGGCCGCACTGACAGCGGTTTCCCCTGCCAGGGGGCCATGATGGTTCGCGCCAACGCCGTCAGTGCTTTTGCCGCCGGTTTAATCGTTGTCAGCGCCATTGTTGTGAAAGCGGAGGCCCCTGTCAAAGAAAAATCACCGGAGAGAGCCGCCAGGCCATGGGAAAATCGGGCGCGAGACCATGGGAAAATCGGGCGCGAGGCCATGGGAAAACCGGCCGCCAGGCCATGGGAAATCCGGCCGCCAGGCCATGGGAAAATCGGGCGCGAGACCATGGGAAAACCGGCCGCGAGGCCATGGGAAAACCGGGCCGGAAGCTGGCTGGAATGTCCCGAGGGGGGTACGGGAGCGGGGGGGGGGAAATGAATGTCCTCGCCGCGAGCAGTGCGTACGCAGCGAAGGTTCAATGTTCCAGGCTTTTTATCGCCACGGGCAAAAGGGGGGGAGGAGCACCTGTAACAAGAATCAAAGTGGGATGATGACCAGATTGCGCATGAACAACTCTTCGGCGGTTTCCAGGCCGTTGGTTTTGAGAATCATGCTGGGATTGGCCCGGAACCGGGAGGCCAGTTCCTCCACCGTATCGTGAAATGCAACGGGATGCACCAGCCAGTCCCGGTACTTGGCCCGGCGTCCGGCCAGCCGGGTCATCACGATCCGTGGCAAGCCTTGGGGAACCCTGAGCGAATAGGGCTCTTCTCCAGGCGGCACGACGCCCTGGATCAGTTCCGGATTCAAGTTTTTGAGCGTTCTGGTGGAAATACCGATCTCGGAAGCCAGCATGTCCAGATCGGTGCCGGGCGAAACCTTGAGGTATTCGTAAACCAGTTGGGGCTGAAATTCGAATTTTTTGAATCCGTAAGCTTCCGGCGTTTTGATGATCAGCACCGCGGCGATGAAATTGGGGACGTAATTGCGGGTTTCCTCGGGGAGTTCCAGCGCCCAGAAATTGACCGGTTTGCCCGCCTTGCGGTTTTTGCGGATGGCCCAGCGGATGGTGCCCGGCCCGGCGTTGTATGCCGCCAGGGCCAACTCCCAACTGTTGAAGGTGCGATAAAGATTCTGCAACAAACTCGCCGCGGCCTCGGCGCTTTTGAAAGGGTCGAATCGTCTGTCGAACCAAGCCGAGCGCTTGAGGTTGTAGCGCCGGCCGGTCTCCTCGATGAACTGCCAGATGCCCGCCGCCTGCGCGGGTGAAACCGCGGTGAGGACGTAGCCGCTTTCGATCAATGGAAGATACACCAGCTCTTCGGGAAGCCCTTTTTTACGGAAAATCCGGCGGTATCTTTCCAGATATCTGCCGCCCCGGTCCAGGCCGTCCCTCAGGCGGCGGCGGCCTTCAGTCTGGAACAGGCGGATGTAGGCCTCGATCCGCTCGATTCCCTCGGTGGGCATACGGACATGGATTTCGGAAAGGGAATAAGGGCCGGGATCGGAGGCCAGCTTCTTCCGCCGCGCTTCGTCCTCCAACATGCGGGGGGTTTTCACCTCGCCGACCATGGACAGGACGAAACTGAACACCGCGAAGGTTATCATCCCCCATCCCACCACACGAAAAAGCGCTTTTCGCCAAAATGGGGCCGGCCTGAATTCCTCTGAATTGTACAAAGAGATTCCCCGTACGGAGCTGCGGATTCATCAATTTGGCATGGTGTCGTGGCATCCCCTGCCCAGGCAACAGGAATATTCAATAAGCAGGCCTCTGTCAACAACAGGGTCAACCGGGCCGGCGCCGGACCCCGGCGGGAGGACTTCCGGGAGGCCGTTGGTTGAGTTGGGCGGCGGGTTCGCCATGCGTGAAAGCACGGCTGGGAACAGGCTCGGCCGGGAGGAGGATGTGCCGGGAGATGGAAAGGGATTAGAAATGCACCCGGCGCACCGATGCCCTGGTGGATTTTATCATCCGGGGCAGGGTCTCGGCGGAGTGCCACCGTCCCGGAATTCCGGCGCCGCAATCGGGGCAATTTCCGCCGTCGAGGCGGTAGTCCCGCACCGCGAAACCCACCCGCTCGATCAGCAGGGCGGCGCAGTGGGGGCAGTAGGTGTTTTCCTGGCCCTCCACCAGGCCCGGCAGGTTGCCGGGATAGACATAACGCAACCCCGCCGCCTTGCCGGCCGCCGCCGCTCGCAAAAGAGTGGCGGCCGGGGTGCCTCCCGTCTCGTTCATGCGGTAGTCGGGATGAAACGCGGTGACGTGCCAGGGAATATCCGGGGACACTTCCGCGATGAACCCCGCCAGGCCCCGCAATTCCTCTGGCGAATCGTTGAATCCCGGCACCACCAGGGTCACGATCTCCAGCCAGATGCCCGCGTTGAAAATGCGCTCGATGCCGTCCAGCACGTTTTGCAGCGTGCCTCCCAGCTTGCGGTAGCGCTTGTCGTCGAACCCCTTCAGGTCGATCTTGCACAAATCCAGATGGGGCCGCAGGAAGTCCACCACCTCGGGCGTGTTGTTGCCGTTGGAAACAAACGAGGTGACCAGCCCGGCGTTGCGGGCCAGCCGGAACACCTCCACGGCCCACTCGGCGGTGATCAGCGGCTCGTTGTAGGTGCTGGTCACCGTCAGGGCGTCCAGTTGTTTGGCGTGCACCACGATTTCCTCCGCGCTGATCCGCCGGGGCGGGGCCAGCGCCGCGTCGTCGCGCAGGGCCTGGCTGGTGACCCAGTTCTGGCAATAACCGCAATGAAAATCGCAGC
>JACZSY010000315.1 GCA_022573975.1 SAR324 cluster bacterium
TATTGTTAATACAGTGAAATTTCCACCTCTCTTTGGGAGAGGGGTGCCCGAAGGGCGGGGTGAGGTGCTGTTGGGGAGGATCACCGCTTCCGGGTATCGATGGATGGGCCGTCCATATCCGCATTCATCGGGATGAAGGACTTTTATCCAGTTAAACCATTGAATTAATTTATAATACTCCATTTTTAGCAGAGCTAAGGGGATAGGCGTGTTTAATGATTACAATGGTGTGCATTCGTGCCCGAAACGAGCGGGGTGGGTGGAATTGGGAGGATGGGGATTTCGGCGCCCGAATCCTCCCCCTCCCGGCCATCGGCCCGGCGCTCGAAGCCTCACCCGCATCCTGCTGGTGGTGGCGCTTTCCAACCTGGGGTCCTCCATCGGCACGGTGCTGGCAGCGGTGATCGTGGGATCGCAGGGGGGGGGGGGGTAGGACACCTTCCCCCTCTCGCAGCCGCGAAAACCTAACCCTTCAAAGCTCCGCGGGTCCAGTCCCGCGCCGGAAAATATGAACATCAAAGCCGGTGAAATTTCCACGCCCAACAAACCCGGCACCCAGGACATGCTTTCCTCCAGTTCCAATCAGCCCAGAACGTCGCGCAGTTTTTCTTTTAGGGTAGATGACGAATAAGGCTTTTGGATAAATCCGGTAACCTGTTTTCCGGAAAAACGCTCCATGACTTCTTGTTCATTATAGCCGCTGGAAAGAATGACGGAGATTTTCCCCCTGATCTGCCGAAGTTGCCGCAGGGTTTCCTCACCCCCCATGTGCGGCATGGTGAGGTCCAGCAGCACGCATACTATATCGTCCATTCGGTCTTGATATACGACCAAACCCGCCCGTCCATCGTTTGCGGTTAAAACAGAAAACCCCATCATTTCCAACATTTGCTTGGTGACCGCCCGGATGGTTTCCTCGTCATCGATAATTAAGACCGTCCCGCTCCCCTTCCAGTCCGATCTTTCCTCTGCTTGTTCCGCGAGGGGGACAGCGGCTTTTTCGCTCGCCGGGAAAAGGAGTTTAAAAGTGGTGCCCCGATTCAATTCGCTGTAGACCCTCACGGCTCCTTTGTGGCCTCGGACGATGCCGAGCAGAGCGGCCAAACCCAGCCCTCGTCCGGTAAATTTTGTCGAAAAAAAAGGATCGAAAATTTTCCCCATGGTTTCTTCGTCCATGCCCTGCCCGGTATCGGACACCTCCAGGCTGACATACAACCCCTCGGCGAGTTCATCGTCCAGAAAAGTTTCACTCAGGTACTTGCGATTGCAATCGATCGCGCTGGTTGCAAAATTGATTACGCCGCTTTTTTCTCCGATGGCTTCGGAGGCATTGACGATGAGGTTCAAAATGACTTGCCGAATCTGCGTCACGTCACCTGTGATAGCAGGGAGGTTGTCCGCGAAAGAGAACTTGAGGATCGCGGTCTTTGAAATGGATGCTTCCATCAGGTGAGCCATATCCTCAACGAGTTCGTTAAGTTCGAACGCTTCGATGATAAACCTTCCCTTGCCGGAGTAGGCCAGCATTTGACGGCAAAGATCGGCGGCCTGTCTTGCCGCCCGGTCAATTCCTTCCAGATTTTCCAACGCCGGCGAACTGCGCGAAAGCAAATCCTTCGCCAATTCAGAATTTCCCATAATTCCCAACAGCAGGTTGTTGAAGTCGTGCGCGATGCCTCCGGCCAGCACACCCAGGCTTTCCAATCTTTGGGTTTGTTGAATTCCCAATTCAAGCTTTTTCCGCTCCTCCTCGGCCTGAATCCGCAGGGTAATGTCCCGTAAGTAAACGGTAAAAACGATTTTGTCTTTCTGATATAGCTTGGAAATCGATGCCTCCGCGGGAAATACTTCTCCGTTCTTTCGCAGGCCGCTAACTTCGGTCCGCTCACCCATGGGACGAAAATTTTGCGGGTCTTGGGAAAAGTTCTTGAGATGGTGGCGATGAATTTCCCGGGTTGCTTCCGGCAAAAGGATGTCGAGGGGATGGCCGATAACCTCTTGGGAGGCGTATCCGAAAATCCTTTCCGCGCCCCCGTTAAACAAAATGATGCGCTGATCCTGGTCCATGGAAATGACCGCACCCATCGACAGATTCAGGATTTCGGATAATTGCTGCTCCCGCTCCCTCAAGTCCACTTCGGCTTGCGTGCGGCTGGAAATTTCCGACTCCAAGACATGGTTGGAACGTAAGACGTTGGTGACGACCCCCAACATGCCGATGGAGATCGACACCACGCCACCCAATGAAACCAGCCAGGAAGCCTCCAAACGGAACGCCTCCATGAACTCCATTGCCGAATCGCGCCCCATTAAAACCGGAAGCGCGTACATTGCCAAAAGGTCGATCAAGGAGTGCGCCCCAAATATCCCCAAGCCCAGCAACATCATAAAAAGCGCAGGGAAAATATGGTGACTTTTTAACTGTTTCCAGTTGCGCAATATCCCAGCTACGATCGCGATAACCACCGCGATTATCATCAGGTCGATGACCGTCATTGCCCACACGGATTCCAAAATCATAATCAGCCGATATTTTTCTGGAAGAACAAAGACAGAACCCCGGGTCCCCCGCTGGAATTTCCTACCATGATTTTAAAAACGGAATCAAATTGGCGGTTGCGATTCTGGTCCACATCACGGGAAACCGGCCAGGGAGCGTTTTACCCGGAAGGTCCTTTATGGCCCTGCCCTTCGGGTGGTCACCGGCGCCATGCGGATGCCTTGGGAGTCTTGCGAAAAAACCACGCTTGGGGAGAAAAAGAATTACGAAGGTAAGAAAACCGGCCGGGATCAAGGTGACGGTTCTCATCCCCACATCAAAGGGATACAGCAACCGCGATGGGAATGATCGCACTCTATTTGACGAACCTTCCCTTTGCGTAGGCCTTCCAATACGTTACGGATCTTCTCTTCACAGGCCTTGCCGGATCCCCCCACCACGCGGATCACTCCGCCCCCTGCCGCCCCCCGCGCAGCCGGGCCACTTCCCCGGCGATGACCTCCGCGCAGCGCTCCACTTCTGCTTGGGTGGTGGCGAAGCCCATGGAGATGCGCAGGGCGGACTCGACATTTTCGGCGGGCAGGGCCATGGCCTGCAGCACGTGGCTGGGTTCCAGGGCGCCCGAAGAGCAGGCCGAGCCGGTGGAGACCGACACGCCGCGCAGGTCCAGGGCCACCAGCAGGCTCTGGGCCGGGACGCCCTCGAAGCCCAGGTTGACCGTGTTGGGCAGCCGTTGGGCGGCGGCGCCGTTTTCGAAAAAGCCGGCCAGGCCCGCCAGCCGTTCGGTGAGCAGGGCGCGGAAGCCGGCCAGCCGCCCGGCCAGTTCCTCGCGGTGGGCGTCCATCCACTCCGCGGCGGCCAGGAAACCCCGGGCCAGGAAGACGCTCTCCGTGCCCGCGCGCAGCCCGCGTTCCTGCCGCCCCCCCAGCACCAGGGGCGTCAGGGTCAGCCCTTCGCGGAGGGCCAGCGCGCCGATGCCCTTGGGGCCGCCCAGCTTGTGGGCCGCCACGGTCACGGCGTCCACCCCCCACTCCCGCAAGGAAAGCGGAATCCGCCCGAAGGCCTGCACGGCGTCGCAGTGCACCCACACCCGCCGCCCGCCGTCTTCCAGTGCGCGCACCCGCGCCGTCAGCTCGGCCACCGGTTGCACCACGCCGGTTTCGTTGTTGGCCGCCATCAGGGAGATCAGGCGCGTTTCCGGGCGGATCAGCGCCTCCAGGGCGTCCAGCTCGGCCACGCCTTCTCCATTCACCGGCAAATAATCCACGGACACGCCATGGGCGGCCAGCCAGGCGGCGCTTTCCAGCACGGAGGGATGCTCGATGGCCGAGACGATCACATGACAGGGCGCGTCCCTTTCCACAGCCTGTTCGGCCGCCCAGCGCAGCACCATGGTGTTGGACTCGCTGCCGCCGCTGGTGAAGATCACCTCGCGCCGCGCGAAGCCCAGCAGGCCGGCCAGTCCGGCGCGGGCTTCCTCCAGGGCGTTGCGGGCCGCCTGCCCGTGGGCGTGTGGCGAGGAAGGATTGCCCGGCCAGGCGTCCAGGGCGGACAGCATGGCCTCCCGGGCGGCCGGGTGCAGGGGCGCGGTGGCGTTATAGTCCAGATAGATGGGAATCAAGATAAACAGGAATCGGGTCGCTTGGGGCCCTGTCCGGTGGGCGGATGGGCGGGCGGGCCCGGGAACGACCGGCGGGCGCCGCTGTCAGATGGAAATCATCGCCGGTTAGAAATCATCGCCGGTAACCAATCATGGTCAGGAAGAGATCATGCGGAATTGTGAACGCTTGAACTCCCTTTGGTCCAATAATTTCAAATAATGGTGGGCCATAT
>JACZSY010000086.1 GCA_022573975.1 SAR324 cluster bacterium
GTCCGGGACTGCCCCTCTCCCGCAGGAGAGGGGCGTTCTTACTGTATATTATTGTTAATACAGTGAAATTTCCCCCTCTCTTTGGGAGAGGGGTGCCCGAAGGGCGGGGTGAGGTGCTGTTTGGGATGATCGCCGCCTCCGGGATGCTGAGGCCGGGCCGCCCGTTTCCTCAGTCTTCGGGGTGGAAGCCAAATTTTCGGCAACTTATTGTTTTCATTAATTATACATCTCTTTTTGCTGAGCTAAAGGGATAGGCATAATACTTGTTTTTCCTATCAAAAAGTTTGTTGAAACTTTTCAAAGTTTCCCCCCGGAGGGCCGCCGGAGACACCCCCTTCTGCTTTTATTGAGTTGGTCACAGCCCTTTTAACAGCAGGTCAGGTTCGATCTTTCGGGCGGCCATTGCAATATCCCATTGCAACTGGACCGGTCACACGGCCTTTGGTTCTTGTCCGGGCCTGGAACCTCGCTATTGAATTTTTGATCGGGGAAGGAAAAACCGGTATCATTGCGCTTTCAATCTTGATTTTAATGCCATTTCCCCCCTGAAAACAAAAAGCGGCTGCCATGGCATTCTCTGCTGGTGAACGCGAAGCGCTGCTCTCCGGTTTTCCGGACGAGGAAGACGATGAGGAAGCCCAACTCCCCGCGGCGCTGACCCCGGAGGTGCTTCCCCCCAAGCCGGCGGCGCCGGAGAATCCCCTCTTGGGCGGGGAGAAAATCGTGCGGGGCCGTTTTCCGGCCCTGGAAGCGGTGCATGGCCGTTTCGCGCAACTGTTCAAGCAGACCCTTTCCCGCGCGCTTGGCCGCGCCGTGGACATCGAGGTGCGGGGCACCAAGGTGACTCCCTTTGGCGCGTACATCCGGATGCTGCCCACTCCCTCGTCGATCTACCTTTACAAAATGCGGCCGCTGAACGGGCTGGCCGCGTTCGTGCCCGGCCAGCGCCTGGTCTTCACCCTGGTGGAAGCCCTGTTGGGCGGAGCCGGGGGGCTGAACAAATCCATGGAGAACCGCGAACTGACCGAAATCGAGCACCGCATGATCGACCCGTTGATCGGCGATGTGCTGAATGACCTCACCGAGGCCTGGCAGGGCGTGTTCAAGATCGGCGTGAGCTTCTCTCATCTGGAGGTCAAGCCCGAGCGGTCCACCCTGGCCCTGCCCAAGGACCCCGTGGTGGTTTCGCTCTACGAGGCCGGCATCGGGCAGGAGCGCTACGCCCTCACCCTCTGCGAACCCCTCTCGCTGCTGGCGCCCATCCGCAAACGGCTGGAGCGGATGGCGCCGGGCATGTGATTGGCGGGATCCGGCGATTCAACCTGACACAAGGAGCCGACCATGTCCGAAAGCAGCGTTTTGAGCCAAAACGAAGTGGACGCCCTCTTGAAGGGCATTTCCGGCGGCGAGTTCGAGGTCTACGATGGGCCGATTGAACGCGTGAAGCAGCAATTCAACCGCTGGGGCATGGCTAAACTGACCAAATTCCTGCGCGATCCCTTCGGCGTGAAAAAACGGGAATACGACGCCCAAAGGCGGAAACGGGTGGCCCAAAGGCGGGAATTCGACGCCCAATGGACCTTCAATTGGAAAGTCCCCAGTTCGTTCAACCAGAACATTCCGGTAGTGAGTTTTTTCAATGGCGGAGACAATGCGGAAAATGTGCTGGCGGACATCCACGCCAAAAACGAGGCCCAGGGCAGCGGGAACATCAAAATTCCGGGCACGGACATCGAATTGATCAATTATTCACAATGCCCTCAATGCAAACGTGTCTTCAGCCACCAGGAGGTGCAGGACTATTACGCCAATCCCAAACCGGTGGAGGGGGTGGATCGCAGTGCGCAGTACCGCGGCGACACCCGCATGCATTGCGCCCAATGCGACACCTACTTTTATCATTCGCTGGTGATTTCCGACGGTTACCCGGTCAATGAGACGTGGTATCTCTGCCGCGCCCAGACCGTGGACGCTGTCGAATGGTTTTATCACCAAAAGGGTGAAAAGGTGCTCACCCGGGTGCGCGGCAACCGCATCCAGGGCGAGGATGGGAAAATCGGCATCCTCAACGACCTGGATCTAGACACCCTTTCCGAACAGCCGGACCTGGTCACCTCCGTATTGCAATACACGCCGCCGAAATACATCATGGCCTTTGTGGAGGGGAAGAACCTGGAAAACAGGGACCTGCTGTTCGGCGCCTGGATGTAGGAACGGGGCCCGCAACCAAAGGCCGGAGGGAGCGCACCGCACGGTTCTCCTGTTTCATGGAGCATCGGGATGGCGTCATCCGCCATGGCGGGCCGGCTCCGTGCCGACTCCGTGCCGACTCCGTGCCGTGATGCCTGGCCAATACCCTCTTCACCAATAATCCAACCGCGCCGAACCCAACCATGACCAACCAGCTCGATGCGCTAAGGGAATGGGCGCACGCCTTTTCCACCCAATGGCCCATGGCCGGACAGGGCCTGACCACCCTGGTGGTGGTGCTGCTGGCGCTGCTGGCCCATCGGCTGGTTCGCACGCTGATCGACCGGGCCGTGACCGATCCGGCCCACCGGCAGAGCTACCGCTCCCTGGCCCGCTACCTGTGGATTCTGGTGGGATCGGTGTTGGTGGCCGGGGTCTGGCTGGAAGAATTGACCACCGTGGGCCTGGTGCTCACGGGTGTGCTGGCGGCCCTGCTCATCGGCCTCAAGGAGGTATTTCTGGGGTTGATGGGGCGGGTGGTGCTGGCGGTGGTTCATCCCTACCGCATCGGCGACCGCATCTGCATCAACAATGTCTGCGGGGATGTGATCAACCTGGGGCTGCTCTACACCTGGGTCTTCGATAGCGGCGGCGAGGACGGGTCGCACCAATCCTCCGGGCGGGTGTTGACCTTTCCCCATGCCTGGCTCTTTCAACACTCCATCACCAATGCCAGCCAGATGCGCGGGTATGTCTGGGACGAGATGGCGCTGGAGATCCCAGGCGAAGCGCCACTGGCCGCCATCATGTCCTCGATCGAGGCGGCGGCCGGAACACTGGGCGAAGCCGACCTGGCTCCGGCCCGGCGGGCCACGGCGCGCATCAAACGCGACTTCGCGGTGCTGCTGCCTCCCCTGGAACCCAAGGTCTATGTCACCCTGCCTCACGACGGGGTGACCGGCTCTCCGCCCCGGGTATGCCTGACCATACGCTACATCGTTCCCACCCGCGCCATTCGCGACCGGCGGCACCAGTTGACCCTGGCCATCCTGCCCATTCTGCGCGGAGCGGGGGTTTTTCCGCCGGAAAACTTCATCGGCCCGCCCGCCGGGGCCGGGCCTTTGGGGGAGGCGGAAGCGGAGGCCCGATCCGATGCCGGACAGGACGGGGAATAACGCCGCGAGGCGAAACCCGACTCGACGCATTCATCGACCACGGCCCTTTCCTCTCTTTTTGGCGAAAATTCCCGTTTTTTTCCTTTTCCCCATTTTCGGGCTAAACTTGGCGATATTCTCTTCGGGGAAATTTCGGTGGAAACCGCCAACCCGTCAACTATCGGATGGTCTATGCAATCGTTGCCTTTTTTCAAGAAGAAAACCCTCACCGGCCTGTCGAAAACCTGTGGCTGAGCGGCCAAACTGAGCCCGGTCGGGCTTTCGGAAGTGCTGGCCTCGTTGCCGTTTCAGGAGAATCCCAATCTGTTGGTGGGCATGGAAACCGCCGACGACGCCGGTGTGTTCCGTCTCAACGACGAGACGGCCCTGGTGGTCACCGCCGATTTCATCACGCCGCCGGTGGACGATCCCTACCTCTTCGGACAGGTGGCCGCGGCCAACGCGCTGAGCGACATCTACGCCATGGGCGCCAAGCCGGTGACCGCGCTCAACCTGGCCGGTTTTCCCTCCGGGCAACTGCCCCTGGAGATGCTGGAGCGGATCATCGCCGGAGCCTTGAGCAAGATTCACGAGGCCGGGGCGGTGCTGGCCGGCGGGCACACCACCGAGGACGACGAGCCAAAATTCGGCCTTTCGGTGACTGGCCTGATCCATCCCGACAAGATTTGGCGCAATGTGGGCGCCAAGGTTGGAGATCGGCTGATCCTCACCAAGCCGGTGGGCAGCGGGGTGTTGTTCAACGCCAATCAAAAGGGCTGGGTTTCCGCGGAGGCCCTGGAGTCCTGCCTGGAGATCATCATCACCCTTAACAAGAGAGCCGCCGAAGTGATGGCCGAATTCGAGATCCACGCCTGTACGGACGTGACCGGATTCGGGCTGGCCGGCCACGCCTACGGGATGGCCAAGCCTTCGGGGGTGTCCTTCCTGATCGGCCTGGACGCCCTGCCGGTGATGGACGAGGCCCTGGAAATGTACCAGAAGGGCGTGACCACCGGGGTGAACCTTTCCAATCGCGCCAACGTCCACGGCCAAGTGCGCTTCGAACGGGATTGGCCCAGCAAGCGCAGGGAAATCGTCTACGATCCCCAGACCTCGGGCGGCCTGCTCTCCGCCGTGCCGGAAGCCCAGGCCAAGCCCCTGCTGGAAGCCCTTCACGAGGGCGGAGTCGCCGCCGCCGTGGAGATTGGCGAGGTGGTGGCGCAGGAGGGCGAATACCTGGTTTTCCGGTAGGATAAAATCCAGGGGTGAGGCGGGTGGGGTTCCGCCAAGACCCCTTCCCCACCGGGTTGTGCGCGCTTTCCATCCCGCGTTTGGCCGGTCTTTGCGCCTTGGCGGGAACCTATCTTGGTGGTGGTTTAAATCGGTGTAATCCGGGAAAACGCGAGCTTTGCTCACCCTTCTTCAGCGGATGTTTCGCAGTTCGCTGTTCCGTCCGGGTTCATCCGCTTTCATCGGCGGTTCCAATGCAGTTCGCTATTCACGGTTCTTTGTGGCCTTTGCGCCCTGGCGGGAACCATGGTTGTAATCGGTTCAAATCGGCGCAATCCGCGAATTCGCTGGATCAAAATCGCTCGCGCCCCTCACCGGGATTTGAAATTCCCTGGCCGGATGTGGTATTCATCACCGTTTTACAATCGTTTTGGTCCCATTCGCCGCAACCGTTTTTGAACCCATTCTCCGCCTTCCGCGTAAAAAAAGGATCATGGAATTATTGACCCGCATGATGGCGCTGCAAGAGGAGCACGGGGCGGTGACCGACGAGGTGCTGCGGGCGCTCTCGCTGGAAACCCGGACGCCGCTTTACCACCTCGAAGGGTTGCGCGGATTCTATCCCGTTTTTCGCTCCGCGCCCGGGGAGGCCACCCAGGTGCAAATTTGCCGGGACATCGCCTGCGCCATGAAGGGAGGCGCCGGGCACTGCGCCCGGGTGGCCGAAGCCCTGCGGGATTTGCCCGGCGTGGAGGTGGAGGAGGTGTCCTGCCTGGGCCGTTGCGACAGCGCGCCGGCCAGCGCGATCAACGAGGTGCCGGTTTCCGGCACGCCGGCGGAGATCAGGGCCTATGCCGCCGGGGACACTCCGCTCCCTCCGGATGAACCCGCCACGCCAAACCGCTGGCCCACCGACCCCTATCCGGACCAAGCCGCGCGCTATGGGGTATTGCGAAAATTGCTGGCCGCGGCCGATGGGGAAGCGGGCCGCAAGGAAGTGGTGGACACTCTCAAGGCCGCCGGCCTGCGCGGCATGGGAGGGGCGGGTTTTCCCACCGGAATGAAATGGGACTTCACCGCCCGCGCCCAGGGCGATCCCAAGTACGTGGTCTGCAACGCGGACGAGAGCGAACCGGGCACCTTCAAGGACCGCATGATCCTGGAGGAACTGCCGCACCTGATGATCGAGGCGATGGTGCTGGGCGGCTGGGTGACCGGCGCCAATGAGGGCATCGTCTACCTGCGCCATGAGTACGGGCGGGAGAAAAAGGCCCTGCAAGCCGCGCTGGAAGCCGCCAGACAGGCCGGGGCGATCGGACCGTCCGTGCTGGGGAGCGGATTCGCCTTCGACCTGCGCATCTTCGTCTCACCCGGCGGATACATCCTGGGCGAGGAAACCGCGATGCTGGAAGCCCTCGAAGACAAACGGGGCGAACCGCGCAACAAGCCCCCCTTCCCCACCAATCATGGCCTGTGGGGCAAGCCCACCCTGATCAACAACGTGGAAACCTTCGCCGCCATCCCGGTCATCCTCCACAAGGGCGCCGAATGGTGGAACGCCCAGGGCAAGGGAGACTTCCAGGGGCTCAAATACCTCTCGGTCTCCGGGGACGTGGCCGATCCGGGCGTGTACTGCGTGCCCATGGGCACCACCATCGCCGAACTGCTTGACATCTGCGGCGGCGTCCCCGGAGGCAAGGCCCTCGGCGCCTTCGCGCCGGGAGGCGCCAGCTCGAACTTTCTCCCCGCCAACAAAGCGGACGTGCCCCTGGATTTTCAGGCATTGCAAGAGGCGGGGAGCATGTTGGGCTCCGGCGCGGTGATCTTCGCCGGCGAAGACCGCGACCTGTTGGAACTGGCGCTCAACGTGACCCGCTTCTTCCGCAACGAGTCCTGCGGCAAATGCGTACCCTGCCGCGTGGGCAGCCACAAGGCCGTGGCCCTGGTCGAGGCGGCGCTAAATGAAACAGGCCCGAACGCGGCGCCCCGGCCGGGACTGGTGGGGCTGTTGGGCGAACTCAATCACACGCTGGCCCGCACCTCCATTTGCGGGCTGGGACAGGTGGCGCTGGGGCCGCTGATGAGCGTGATCGAAAACTTTCCCGCCGCCGCGAAGCGGCTTGAAAACACCGCCGCGAAGCGGCTCGACAACACCGCCGCCTCGCGGCTGGACCCCGGCGGGGATTTGGAAAAAGACGGCGGCACGGACAAAAAGGGGAGCGGCCCATGAGCGCAGAAAACAACACAGACAACAACACGGTAACCCTCACCATCGACGGAAAATCCGTCACCGTGGCCCAGGGCGTCACCCTCTGGGAAGCCGCGCGGGAAATCGGAATCGACATTCCCGTGCTCTGCCACTCGCCGCGCATGCGCCCGGTGGGCGTTTGCCGGATGTGCGTGGTGGATATCGGCGAACGGGTGCTGGCGGCGGCCTGCGTGCGCGAATGCGCCGAGGGCATGACCGTCGCCACCGGCGGCGCCGAGGTGGAAGGCCACCGGCGCGTGCTCAGCCAACTGCTGCTCTCCGATTACCCCGATCACAGCCGCCGGGAGGCCACCACGGGAGACGACGCCCTGCTGGAGCTGGCCCGATCCCAGGGCATCGTGGAGATTCCCTATCCCGAAGAACCCGCTGGCGAGGGGGCCGCCGCGGACGACGCCGCGGCCAGGGGGGAGGACGATTCCTCGCCGGTGATCCACGTGGACCACCAGGCCTGCATCCTCTGCGACCGCTGCATCCGCGCCTGCGACGAGTTGCAGCACAACGACGTGATCGGCCGCACCGGCAAGGGCTACACCACCCGCATCGCCTTCGACCTGGACAACCCGATGGGCCAGAGCACCTGCGTGGCCTGCGGCGAGTGCATGGCCTGCTGCCCCACCGGCGCCCTCACCGACAAGGGCCTGGCGGGGATTAGGGTGGAGAGGAAAGGGTGACCGGTGCTGGCTTGGTTGCAATGGGGCGTTTTGAGAGAGGGTTTTTCTCCCCGCCCAGCAAGAGAGGATTTTAACCGATACACGATTTCTACATGACCACCCGTTGAACCCCACCAGAGATATGCTACCCTGGAGCCGATTTAATCCGGTGCCATAAGGCCCCCTACGAGAACGCCCCATGAAAACCCTTTCCTCTTCGATCAACGGCGGCGCGGCGGTGAAAACCGTTCCGGTCACCGAGGTGGACTCCGTCTGCCCCTACTGCGGTGTGGGTTGCGCCCTGACCTACGGCGTGGACCAGGCCGAAAACCGCATCCTCTATGCCCGGGGCCGCGAAGGCGCGCCCAATGCCAGCCGCCTCTGCGTCAAGGGACGCTATGGATTCGACTACGCCATGCACGGCCAGCGCCTGACCCGGCCCCTGATCCGCCTTGAGGGGAGCTACCCCAAGGGGCCGTTGTCGGCCGGGGTCAAGTCTTCCACCGGCGCGGTCAAGGCGGGCGGCATCGTGGATTACGATGAGGTGATCCCGCACTTCCGGGAGGCGGAATGGGACGAGGCCCTGGAGTTCGCCGCGGGGCGGCTGAAAGGGATTCGCGATACCCACGGCGGCGATGCGCTGGCCGGTTTCGGCTCGGCCAAATGCACCAACGAGGAGGCCTACCTGTTCCAGAAGCTGGTGCGCACGGCCTTCGGCACCAACAACGTGGACCACTGCACCCGGCTCTGCCACGCCTCCTCGGTGGCGGCGCTGCTGGAAGGCATCGGCTCGGCCGCGGTGACCAACGTGGTGCGCGACGTTTCCAACGCCGACGTGGCCCTGCTGGCCGGCTGCAACCCCACCGACAACCACCCGGTGGCCGCCACCTTCATCAAGGACGCCGCGGCGGGGGGCACCAAGCTGATCGTGATCAACCCGCGCCGCCCCAAGCTGGCCGATTACGCCGCGCTCTACCTGCAAATCCGCTCCGGCACCGACGTTGCGCTGTACAACGCCATGATGAACGTGATCATCGCCGAGGATCTGATCGACGCCGAGTTCATCGCCAACCGGGTGGCGGGCTTCGAGGAGCTCAAGGCGGTGGTGGCCGAATACACGCCCGAGCGCGCCGCGGTCATCACCGGGGTTCCGGCGGAACGGATCGTCGAAGCCGCCCGGATGTACGGCTCGGCCAAGGCCGCGCTGACGTTCTGGGGCATGGGCATCAGCCAGAGCACCAACGGCACCAACAACGCGCGCTGCCTGATCGCGCTGACCATGATCACGGGAAACGTGGGGCGTCCCGGCACCGGATTGCACCCCTTGCGGGGGCAGAACAACGTGCAGGGCGCCTCGGACGCCGGGTTGATTCCCATGGTCTACCCGGACTATCAGGCCGTGGACGACCCGGAGATCCAGGCCAAATTCGAGGCGCTGTGGGGCGTGAAACTCTCTCCCAAAAAAGGGCTCACCGTCACCGAGATCATGCACGAGGCCCAGGAAGGCAACATCAAGGGGATGTACATCATGGGGGAAAATCCCTTCCTTTCGGACCCCGACACCAACAAGATCCGCACAGCCCTGGCGGCCCTGGATTTTCTGGTGGTGCAGGACATCTTTCTCACCGAAACCGCCGAGTTCGCCGACGTGATCCTGCCCGCCTCCTCGGCCCTGGAAAAAACAGGCACCTACACCAACACGGACCGGCGGGTGCAGATCGGCCGCCCGGCCCTCCATCCCCCGGGGGAGGCCCGCCAGGACTGGGAGTTGATCTGCGAGATCGGCACCCGGATGGGATACCCCATGCACTATTCCGGGCCCTCCGAGGTGTTCGACGAGTTCGCCGCGGCCACCGACGCCTATGCGACGCTCAACTACGATCACCTGGGGGAATTCGGCAAGTGGTACCCCTGCCCCGACCCGGAGACCTCCGAGGGAGAGCGCATCGTCTTCGACCGGAGCTTCCCTTCCGGGCGGGCCAAGCTGGTGCCGGCCCAGGCCCTCGATCCGGACGAGATGCCGTCGGACGATTTTCCGTTGCTGCTCAACACGGGGCGCCTGCTGGAACATTGGCACACCGGCGTGATGACCCGCCGCTCCGAGGTGCTCCATGCCCTCCAGCCTGAACCCTTCGTGGAGATTCATCCCACCGACGCCCGCAATCTCGGCGTCACCGACGGGGACAAGGTCAGCGTCACCTCGCGGCGGGGGGAAATCCAGCTCCAGGTCACCGTAGCCGAACGCTCCCTGCCCGGCGCGGTGTTCATCCCCATGCACTTCCGGGAGGCCGCGGCCAACGTGCTGACCAATCCCGCCGTGGATCCCTGGGGGAAAATCCCGGAGTTCAAGGTCTGCGCGGTGCGGATCGCCAGGATGGAAGACTAGCCCGGATTTCACCCCTTGGCGGACGGATCGTTACAATTTTTTAGCCGTGTCTTCCCCCATCGCCCCTGGCCTTGGGCAGCAGCCGCCTGGCCAGCGGCCCGATGGTCAATCCCTGCACGATGATCGAGAACACCACCACCGCGTAGGTGGCCGCGAGGATGGTATCGCGAAAAGGACTCTCCGGCAGGGAAAGCGCCAGCGCGACCGAGATTCCGCCGCGCAACCCCCCCCAAATCAGGATTGGCATGGCGCCCGGCGTGAACGTCCGGAACAGCGACAGGACGGAGACCGGCACGCCCACCCCGATGCTTCTGGCCAGCAGCACCACCGGAATGGCCAGGGCGGCCGGTAACAGGTAGGTGGCCATCAAATTGAGCGCCAGCACCTCCATGCCGATCAGCAGGAACAGCAAGGAATTCAGAATCCCATCGACGATCTCCCAAAAAGTGAGCAGATGGAGGCGGGTCGACTCGCTCATGGCGAACCGCGTCCCGTAATTTCCGATCAGCAACCCGGCGACGACCTCGGCGATGGGGCCGCTGGTGTGCAGGTGGTGGGCGATGGAATAGGTGCCTGTGACCAGGGCCAGCGTGATGATGATTTCGAGCACATGCTCGTCGATACGGCGCATCACCAGGAAGGCGATTAACCCGGTGACCAGTCCCAGCAGGATGCCCCCGGCCGCTTCCTGCAGGAAAAGGATCGCCACGCCGCCAGCGCCGATGCCGGAACTGCCGGCGGCCGGAAAGGCCATGGCGGCGAGAATGGTGAAGATGACGATGCCCACGCCGTCGTTGAACAGGCTCTCTCCGGCGATTTTTGCCTCCACCGAGGCGGGCACCGGGGTTTTCTTGAAGATGGCCAGCACGGCCACCGGGTCCGTTGGGGAGATGAGCGCTCCGAAAACCAGCGCCACCAACAGCGGCCAGCCCATAACCAGGGAAAAGACGCCGCCAACCACGGTCGTGGAAAGCACCACGCCAATGGTCGCCAGGATGCCGATGGTCCATTTTCGGCTGATGAGGCCTTCCAGATTGACATGCAGGGCGCCGGCGAACAGCAGGAAGGAGAGCATGCCCTCCAACAGCGCCTCACGGAAGTCGACGGCGAGAATCAGGGTTCTGGCGGTTTCCGCCAGATGAATGTCCGGCGCAAGGTAATCGATGCCCAGAATTCCCAGCGAGGCGATGAGGGAAATCACAACCTGCCCGATGGCCCCCGGCAGGTGCAGATACAAAACGTTGATCACGCCGATCACGGCGATGATGAGGAACAGAATTGGAATGATATCCAGTAAGGTCATGTGGGGTCACCTCCATGTTCCCGGCCTGACGCCGGTGGCGGGAAAAACGGCCGCCCGGTGTTCTCGTTAAAAACACCCTGGCGGAGTCTGTCCGTTGAATGGCCTCGCCCCAGCCGCCGGGGCATCGAAATTCAGGCTTCGGTTTCGCCGCGGGGCGCAACGCGTGGACCCTCCAAATTGAGGACACCGCTTCGTCACCGGTACAGGCAGGGACGGCCCGTTTTAATCGTCATCCTGGATCAAAGGTTCTGGCCATGGAATCTGCTGGCCCGGTTCCGCCGAGGCGCCACGGTCTCCCGGGGCCGCCGGTCTGACCACGGTGGTTTTCCTGAGCGGTTCCGGGAGCCGCCTGATGTTTACCCTGGCGGGGCGTCCCCGAGGCTGCCGGGCCACTGGCGGTTCGGTTGGCGGCCGCACCGCCGGGCGGGGCGCGGGCGCGCTGGGGGGTTCGGTTGGCGGCCGCACCACTTTGGGGCGGCGGGCTGGCTGGGGGGGAGACACGGTGGTAACGGCCGCCGGGGCGGGGCGGGCGGCCCGGCCCATCACGCGCATTCCGCCATCGTTGCCGAACATGGTGAATTCAAGCGCTTTCATGAAAGGGGCCTCGGGGAGAATCACAGAATGTTTTGCCCTGGGGATCTTGAAAAACACATACCGGATGCCGGTTTGCCGCAGGAGGAACCTGGCCTTGGCCTGTCCCGTCTGCCGCACCTGCTTGTCAATGGCGCCAATGGAAAGGAAATAGCGGAAATCGCGCTTCATCAGGATGTTTAGATTTTGCTCGTCCCGATAGCTGGCCCGGCTGGCCATCACGATGGCCCCTCCGAAGAGGTAGGGGTTGCGGATGGGCAGCGACCAGCTCATGTCGCCGCCCAGGGAATGACCGCCCAGGATCACCTTGGAGCGGTCGATATTGAGCCGGGTTCCATAGCGTCTCAAAAACGCCTTGATCCTCGCCTCGTAGCGTAGTTGGGCCCGCTCGAATCCCCTCCACGACCAATCGCGTTTGCTGCCCCGTCCGGCCGGCAGGAAGATGACGAATTTTCGCTTTTCACGCAGCTTCGGGTCCGGGTAGACATACTCCAGGAACAGGGCGAATCTTTGTTCCAGGGTCAGGTCCTTGCGCCAGCCGATGTAGTTTTTCACCATCGCCGGCGTGGTGCCCGAGGTGTAGGGGAGCACGATCCAGACGGGATATTTACGGCGCTTGTCGAATCCCGGCGGCAGCAGCACGTCACTGCCGTGGGAGATGCCGGGATGGCTGTGAACCACCCTCGGTGGCGGCCAGGTCTTGCCCAAAATCCTGGGAAAGCGCAGAGACCGGTGCTTGATCCGGATCCTTCCGGTTTGCGCCAGCGGGGACGGCGGCCACCTCCGCCCCGCGCTGTTGGCCGGGCCGGGAGCGACCTTTGGGGTCCCCCGCGGGCCGAGCGGAACGTTCACACCGGTATTGGCGTCCAGGTCGGTGCGCCGTGGTTGTTTCCGGGGGCGCGGCGGGGCTGGATCCGGCGCACGGGCCGCCCGCACGGCCCGCCCTCTGAGCATGGTGTAATCGAGCGCCGCCATCAACGGCGTTTCGGGGAGAATCGTACTGTGCTTGGCATTGGGAATGCTGAAGAAGGCATATCGCACACCGGCCTGCCGCAATTCATACCTGGCCTTGGCCTGGCCGGCCTTCAGCACCTGTTGGTCCCTGGCGCCAATGCTGAAAAAATAGCGGAATCGGCGCTGTTTCAGGATTCTCAAGCTATCGTCCTTGCGGAAACTGGCCCGGCTGCCCATCACGATCGCTCCGCTGAACATTCGTGGATTGCGCAAGGGCAGGGCCCAGCCCATGTCACCGCCCAGGGAATGCCCTCCGATGACCACCCTGGACCGGTCGAGGTTGAGCTTGGCGCCGTATTTTCTCAAGAAGGCCTTGGCCCTGGCCTCGTAGCGCTGCATGGCCCGCTCGAATCCCCGCCAGGAGTGATCGCGCTTGCTGCCCCGGCCGGCGGGAAGAAAGATCACGAACTTTTTCCGCTCCCGCACTTTCGCATTGGGATAGAGATATCGCAGGAAGAGGCGGAACTTCTGTTCAAAATTGAGGTCCTTGCGCCAGCCAAGGTAATTTTTGAGCATCTCCGTGGTGGTGCCCCCCGTGTCGGGGAGCACGATCCAGACGGGGTATTTCCGCCGAGTGTTGAATCCGGGGGGCAGCACCACGTCGCTGCCGTGTGTGATCCCGGGGTGGTCGTGTCTGGGAACCCTGGGCGGCGGCCATAATTTTTCCAGCATTTTTGGAAACCGCCGGGATTTGTTCTTGATGCGGATATACCCGAGCATATCCCGGCTCGAACCCGGAGCAGGGGACCTCCGGCGCACCCGCCGCGCGGGCGCCGGCCTCGCCCGCCGCGCCGGGGTTTTCCGCACCGCCCTGCCTCCGCCCTGCCCGCCCTGCCCGCCCTGGCCGGCCAGACCAGGCGTCCGCCGGTGTTGACATAGGCGAAGCGGTTGTTCCTGCGGGAGGTATTGTCCGGAAACACCGGCGCCAGCCCGGCGGAGAACGTGGGCGAAAAATCCGGGTTGGATGAAACCAGGAACCGGGGCCGGATCGCGATCTTGCCCCTGGTGTTGATGAAACCATAGGTGCGGCCGGTTTTTACGGCGGCCAGGCCCTGTGAAAAAGGGAAGGCGTCGTCGTACCGGGGCCGGATCTTCCAGCGGCCCCGTTTGCCGATAAACCCGTATTTCCGTCCCAACTTCACCGGGGCCATTTTCCAGGAAAAAGGACGGGCCGAGGCGTATTTGGGGGGAATCACGAATTTTCCGCGTTTGTTGACGAACCCCCATTTCCGGCTGCGCCGGTCCACCACCGCCGCCAGGCCAGCGGAAAAACGCAGGGCATTGAGGAACCTGGGGGCAATGGCGAACCTCCCCTTGGTGTTGATAAAGCCCCACAGGCGCCCGTTGAAGGCGGGGGCCAGGCCATTGGAAAAATCGCCGGCGGCACGGAATTTTGGCTTGATGAAAATTTTCCCCCGGCCGGAGATGTACCCCCACCGGCTACCCACCCGCACCGCGGCCACGCCACTGGAAAATCCGCGGGCCAACCCATAGCGGGGCCGGATCACCATTCTTCCCCGCCGGTCGATATATCCGTAGAGCTTCCCCTTTTTGACCAGGGCCAGGTTGCCGGAAAAGGGCAATGCCCTGCGGAATTGGGGTTTGATTACAATTCTACCCGAGGCATTGATATATCCGTAAAGACGTCCCTGCTTGATTACAAACCGGGCGTTTTTTGATTTTTGTCCCCAAACCGTCCCTCCCCCGCCGATGGCGGAAAGAAAAACGGAAAGCAGCAACCAATAAACGGCATTTCGTAAGGCGCTTTTCATGGCAACCGTTCCGAATATGTTTGTTTTTGGATTGATGTGTTCCCCATTCGATGGGTACCCTATAGCATAAAAGGCGATTTACCACCAAATTGAACCTCCGCCCACCGTGTCGTTCCGCCGGTCCCTCCCGGCGGGTCAAGGGGAGATGACCATGATCGTCGTTCAACTCAGCGATCCCCATGTGGTTCAACAAGACACCCTGCTCAAGGGACGGGTGGACACCAACGGCCTGTTGGCCCAGGCGGTGCGCCGCGTACTCCGCTTGAGGCCGCTTCCCGACAGGGTCTGGATCACCGGCGACCTGGTGGCCACCGGGCGGCCCGAGGAATATGACGCGCTGCGGGCGTTGATCTCCCCCCTGACCATGCCGCTCCATCTCCTCCCCGGGAACCATGACGACCGGGATTTGCTGCGCGCCATGTTTCCCGATCATGACTATTTCCCCCGCCAGGGAAAGTTCCTGCACTATGTTATCGAGACGGAGCCATTGCGCATGATCGGCCTGGACACGGTGATCCCTGGAGCAGTGGGCGGAGAAATGTGCGTGGAGCGGCTGGACTGGCTGGAGGCGCGGCTGGCCGAGGCGCCCGGGCGGCCCACGGTGATTTTCATGCACCATCCGCCCTTCGAGCTGGGATTGCCCATCGACAGTTCGCTCTGCCGCAACGGCGAGGCCCTGGAAAAGCTGGTGTCCCGCCATCCCAACATTCAGCGCATCGGGATCGGGCACGTCCACCGGTGCATCCAACGGGTCTGGGGGGGCACCCTGGCCTGCGTGTGTCCCAGCACCGCC
>JACZSY010000087.1 GCA_022573975.1 SAR324 cluster bacterium
GGTGGAAGACCGTTGGAGGCGGTGGATAGGATCATGGCGTCCCGGGCCGATCTTTTTGTACGGGTTCTTTCCCCGCCGCTGGCGGCGAAAAAGAAGCCGGAGTTGTTTACCCTCGCTGCTTGCGGGGAGGGTATTCATCGTGTTGGCCCGGTCCGGCGGGGACCGCGGCGGTGGAACGGCCATCGGTTCTTCTTCGCCTTCCTTGGCTCCCCTCCGCTGGCCTGGGCAACCGATTTGCACGGTATCTATTAAGAATGAACGTTCTCCGCCTTCAGGGCAAGCATGGCCCGGCAGGCTGCCGGGCCGGTTCAGGCCAATGCCAATGTTGGCCAGGCAATTTCCCGGCGATAGCGGCTGGGCATCGGCCGTGAAAAATGGTACGGGCTAATAATGCCGGAAACTTTTTCCGCGCCCTCCCGGCCGCATGGCCCAAATCGAATCACCCCATCCAGTGCCGGCCCGCCATGAACCGCTTGGTTCTGCAATTCACCGCCCAGCTTCACCTGAAACAATATTCGGAGAACAGCATCCAGAATCACCGGCTGGATCTGTTGCGCTTCAAAAGCTGGCTGGAGGAAAAGGAGATGGCCATCCTGCCCAAAATCAGGCAGATCACCGCCACCGAGATCATGGAATACCAGGGGGTGCTGGCCAAACGCCTCAAACCGCGTTCCATCAACAGGCATTTATCTTCCCTCAGGCTGTTTTTCCGCTTTCTGGAGGAAACCGGGCAGGTCGGCGACAATCCCATGGACAATGTGGTGTTTCCGAAAATCCTAGCCCAACTGCCTGCCATGCTGCTGCCCGGGGAGATCACCGCCCTGCTGGAAACACCGGACGAATCCCATTACCTGGGGCTGCGGGACAAGGCGATCCTGGAGGTGCTGTATTCCTCCGGGTTGAAGCTCAACGAACTGCTGGCGCTGGATGTATCCTCTCTGAAACTGGACCTGCAATCGGTCAAGGTGGAGGGCAAGCGGGCCCGGATGGTGCCCCTGACTGGCAAGGCGGTGACCTTGCTGCGGCGCTATCTCGATCACGCCCGGCCCGGGCGGGTGCTGCACCCGGACGATCCCTGCCTTTTTCCTGGGCGGAACGGCACCCGCATTTCACGGGTGGGGGTGTGGAAGCTGATCAAAAAACACGCCGGGAAGGCCGGCATCCAGCGCAATTTCAATCCCCGCACCCTGCGCCACGCTTTCGCCATCCACCTCATCCTGGGAGGCATGGACCTGGACGGGATCAAATTTCTCTTCGGCTACAAAAAACTGGAGGCGACCGCGCTGTACGCCCATGTGAACGCGCCCGATTTCCGGGCCGCCTATCAGGCCTATCATCCCCTGGCCGCGAAGGGCTGAGATTGGAGGGAATTGGAGGGCGGAAACAGAAAAGCGGCCCGCGGGACGATGCCTCAAACCGCAAAAAAACAACCGCCCACGCCGAGGATGCCTCCAGCGGGATCAGGGGAGTTTTTCGATGGTAATGGTTTCTCCGTCGATCTTCGCGATTTTCAATTGTTCCCCGGTGGGATCGAATGTAATCATGTCGCCTTCCCTGACCACGGTATCGAATCTTGTGATTTGGTCTTCCCGTGATGTTGCCTCGGTGGTTTTCGGGGATTTGCTGGAAGGAAAAGAACGAGATTGCGATTTGGTGACTGACTTGGTTTGTTGTTTCATGGTTGCGGAACCTCCCTGTTGTAAAGGCTTGGCTTTTATCGCCGGATATGGCCGGAGATTTTCCGGAATTTTCCGGAATATTAACCAGGCAGCGGATACGGTTTTCCCAACCGTAAAATCAATTGAAAAGAGATTTCAACCGCTTACCAGGAAAATACGGGTAGTTTCAAAGTTTGTCAATGCAATTTGTAAAATTTTTGGTGGCATAAGTACCCGGTGCGGATTGACTTTTGGCAGGGTTGTTTGATTGAGCGGGAACAATTCGCCCCACTTTGGCATCGATAGGGAATGCTCAATCCCGGCTCAAAGAATTGCCGGGCCGCGCAATTTATTGATGGGAACCTATCTCAAAAAAGGTCTCCGATAGGGATCCCGGCGGCCAAAGGGCGCTGCCCTGTGGACGGTTATTGCCTCCGGCGGCCAAAGGGCGCTGCCCTTTGGATTTCCGGCAGCTTTACAGGGATGTTTGAAAGAAATCCGCGCCAGTCCTTTCGTTCAAGTCTTATTGTGCTAATATATCAGACGCATATCTGATCCCCATGGAAAAGTTTTGCGCCAAATTTTTCAAAAGTGTGTGCGGGAGTTTTAGGGGTTTCACCGCTGAAACTATTTGTTTTTGGGATCGCTTGCAGGAAAACCGCCAGCCATGAGTGATTTTTCACCCATTGTTCCCGACCCGGGGCGGGTCCGCGAAAAATTAGGTTCCACCGGCCGTCCTTACGTGACCCTGAAGGCCGCGGCCACACTGGACGGAAAAATCGCCACCGGGGACGGAGAATCCAAATGGATTACCGGCGAGACCGCCCGCCGGCATGCCCACCGGCTGCGCGCGGGACATGCGGCCATTTTGGTGGGACTGGGCACCGTGCGGGCCGACAATCCCCGCCTGACGGTGCGCTTGTCAGGCGGGGATACGGCAGGCGGCGATACGACTGGCGGGGAGGCGCTCCCCGCGGCTTCGGCTTTGCCCCCGCCCGCCCGGGTGGTGCTCGATTCGCGGGCCGCCATCGATCTCGGCGCCCTGGTGCTGGCCGAGGACGGCGCCCGCCGCATCGTGGTGACCGGCGCGGAAGCGCCGGCGGAAAAAGTTGCCGCGTTGCGCGGGCGGGGAGTGGAGGTGATCGCCTGCGAATCGGCGCGGCCCCTGGCCGGGGCCTTTCTGCCCAGCCTGCGGAAAAGCGGCCTGGACACCGTTCTGGTGGAAGGCGGCGCCATGGTGCATGGACATTTCATTGCGGAAAGGGAGGCGGATGAATTATTCTTATATCTGGCCGGCCGTTTGATCGGTGGCCGGGACGCTCCGGGATGGTGTGGTATATTGAATACCCCCTCCCTGGCCGAGACCCCCCGTGTCACCATGACGCAGCCCGTGACCTTGGGAGAGGATGTGCTGCTCCACGGGTTTTTTGCATAGCAAGTTGATTGGAAAAACGGAATTTTTGGAATAAATTGAAGAAATTATGCTGGCCCGCCCTCCCCCTCCCGAGCCGTGGCCGGCGCCCCGAGCAACGAGAAGACGAACCGAACCATGAAAACAAATCCCTCCGAAACCGAAATCAACGATCCCCCCTCCAAAGGCGGCGGCGCGCCCGGGGGAGGCCATGAGAGCGACGCGCGCAGGTTTGACAAGATCGAGGACGCCATCGAGGACATTCGCCTGGGCAAGATGGTGATCCTGGCCGACGACGAGGATCGGGAAAACGAAGGCGATCTGGTCTGCGCGGGAGACCTGATTACCCCGGAGATCATCAATTTCATGGCCACCCACGCCCGGGGGTTGATCTGCCTGTCCCTGGACCCGACCATCGTGGATCGGCTGGGCCTGCCCCTGATGGTGGACAACAACACCACCCGATTTGGAACCAATTTCACCGTGAGCATCGAGGCCGCCACGGGCGTGACCACGGGCATTTCCGCCGCCGACCGCACCCGCACCATCCAGGTGGCGGTCAATCCGGAAGCCAGGGCCGAAAGCATCCGCTCCCCCGGCCATATCTTTCCCCTGCGCGCGCGCCGCGGGGGCGTGCTGGTGCGCGCCGGCCAGACCGAAGGCTCGGTGGACCTGGCCCGGCTGGCGGGGCTGGCCCCGGCGGGGGTGATCTGCGAGGTGATGGACGACGACGGCACCATGGCCCGCTATCCCAGGCTGCGCCGCTTCGCAGACGACCACGATCTGAGGTACATCACCATCAAGGACCTCATCGCCTACCGCAAGCGCACGGAAAAGTTGGTCAAACGCATGGCCGAAGCCGCGCTGCCCACCAGGTTCAGCAAAAATTTCCGGGTCATCGGCTTCCAGAACGTGAACACCGACGACGATTACATCGCCCTGACCATGGGAGAATGGAGCGAGTCCGATCCGATATTGGTGCGGGTGCATTCCCAATGCCTCACCGGGGACGTCTTTCATTCGGTGCGCTGCGACTGCGGTGAACAGTTGCACGCGGCCATGGCCATCGTCGCCGAAGCGGGCCAGGGGGTGATTCTTTACCTGCCCCAGGAAGGGCGCGGAATCGGGCTGATCAACAAGATCAAGGCCTACGCCCTGCAAGACGACGGGGCCGACACCGTGGAAGCCAACCACCGCCTGGGTTTTGGGGAAGATCTGCGCGATTATGGCATCGGCGCACAGATCCTCTTCGATCTGGGGGTGCGCAAAATGCGGCTGATCACCAACAATCCCCGCAAAATCGTAGGGCTGGAAGGACATCAGTTGGAGGTGGTGGACCGGGTGCCCCTGCAGATGCCGCCATCGGCCGAAAATATCAATTATTTGCAGACCAAGAAGAAAAAGCTGGGTCATATCCTGAAACTGGACAGTTGATGGGCCAAGCGCCACCCCAACCAGCCACCGCCGGCGCGGCCGCCACCCCAACCGGCCACCGCGCCCAAAGTAGCATCGATGCCACCCCCACATCGAGAATCCATGGGGGCCATCACCCCGGACTCCGGCCTGGACGGGAACAACCAAGCGCTGACAACGGAGCGCGGAACTCCGAAACGGGACTGTGGAAATGACTGAAAAATCGGAAGGGTTGCTGATCGCCTCAGGACTTAAAATCGCGGTGTTGGCCGCCCGTTTCAACCAGTTCGTGACGGAACGGCTGCTGCAAGGCGCCCTGGAGGTTTTCGCCCAGCACGGGGGCGACCCGGCCGACACACGGGTGGTGAGGGTGCCCGGCGCCTTCGAGATGCCCCTGGTGGCCCAGAAACTGGCCGCCAGCGGGAATTACCACGCCCTGGTGGCCCTGGCGGCGGTGGTGCGCGGCGAAACGCCCCATTTCGAATATGTCTCCTCGGCGGCGGCCCAGGGTCTTTCGCGGGTCTCCCTGGAAACCGGCGTTCCGGTCGGTTTCGGGGTTCTCACCACCGACACCATCGAACAGGCCATCGACCGCGCGGGGGCCAAGGCCGGCAACAAGGGGGCCGAAGCCATGCGCACGGCCATCGAAATGGCAAACTTGCTTAAAACCCTGGAATAAACGGAACCCTCATGAAATTTCCAAAGTCCGCGTGGCATTGGGCCGCATCGGTGTTGCTCAGTTTGCTGCTGGCCGGTTGCATTTCCATCGGCGGCGGCCCCTCGCCACAATTCCGGGAAGTGTTGCTGGAGGGGGAAGGACGCGACAAATTCCTGATGATCGATATCGACGGCCCCATTTTCAACACCCCCCTGCTGGTGCCCAACGTGGGCGTGGTGCCAGGCATGACGGCCCGTGTGCGCCAGGAACTGGAGCTGGCCTTCAACGATCCGTCCATCCGGGGCATTCTGCTCCGGATCAACTCCCCCGGCGGCACCCTCACCGACAGCGACATCATCTTCCACTCCCTGATGGAGTTCAAGAAAAGCAAGAACATCAAAATCGTCGCCTCCATGGGGGATATCGCCGCCTCCGGCGGGCTGTACGTGGCCATGGCCGCCGATGAGATTTACGCGCACCCCACCACCATCACAGGCAGCATCGGCGTGATGATGCCCCATTTGAACTATTCCGGCCTCTTCAGGAAGCTGGGCATTAAATCCGATCCGGTGACCTCGGGGCGCTTCAAGGACATCGGCTCGCCCTACAAACCCACCGACCCCATGGAGCGGGCAATCCTGCAAAAGCTGGTGATGGAGCAGCACAAGAAATTCCTGGAGGTGATCAAGATCGGCCGCCCGAAAATGACCATGGCCCAGATTCGAGGCATGGCCGACGGCCGTATCTTCTCCGCCCAGGAAGCCCACAAGAAGGGCTTGATCGATGGCGTGGGGTACCTGGACGACGCCTACCGCCGGCTGGCCGAGATCGCCGGGTTCCCGGTCAACCGGCTGGTGCGATACGCCAATATCTGGCGCACCGGCAACAACATCTACTCCAACACCTTCCCCATCGAACTGTTTGGAAACTGAGCCGCCCCCTCGCCTCAATCGGATTGATAATTCGAGATTTCGATCAGGTTGCCGTCCGGGTCGCGCAGGTAGACCGAGCGAATGGGGCCGGTGGCCCCGGTGCGCGGCGAAGGGGGCAGCAGCAGGGCCACGCCCTCCGATTCCAGGTGCGCCATCACCTCCTCCAGCGGGGCCTCGGTGATGAAGCACAGGTCCGCCGATCCCGGCAGGGGGGCGGCCGCCTTGGGCTCGAATTCCCTCCCGGCGGGGTGCAGGTTGATCTTCTGGCGGCCGAAAACCAACGCCCGCCGTTCCTCCCCGAAAGTCACCGCGCGCATGCCCAGCACGCGGGTGTAAAAGCCGATGGTGGCGTCCAGGTCGGCCACGGTCAGCACCAGGTGGTCCAGGCGATCGAGTTGAAACATGGGGGTCTCCAGCCGGGGGTGCGGTTAAAAAAACGGATGGGGGTTGTGTCTGCCTTTTCTTTTTCCCTGTCCACCCCTCACGCCCCCTCCACCTCCACCCGGGCCTCGAAGCTGGCCTGGCCGGCGGAAAAGTGGGGGAAAAGGTCCACCGCATCGACCGGCAGGACGGAATCCCCGCCGGTGAGCCGGTTGAGGCCGATCCATCCGTCGCGCATCCAGACCACCCCGGGGGGCATTTTATCCGTCAGATGGGCGCGGGCCTCGAAGCTGCCCCGGGCGTTGTGGATGCGGATGGGCGCGCCGTGTTCCAGACCACGGGCCTGGGCGTCGGCGGGGGCCATCCACAGGGACGGTTCCGGGTCGTGCCGGGCCAGCGTGGGCAAGGCGCGGCCGTTGTCGTAAAAACCGTGGAAGTGGGCCAGGGTGCGCCCCTGGGCCAGGGTGAGGGGATAGCGGGAATCGGCGGCGCCATGCTCCCCCTCCGCTTGGTGAACCGGCAGGGGCGGCAGCCCCAGCGACTCGGCCTGGGCGGAATGGAATTCCACCTTGCCCGAGGGCGTGTGGTAGCGATGATCCGGGTAGGCCAGGGGAGAGGCGTTCACCGCCGCGAAGCCTCCCCCCGCCCGCAGGGAGGCCACCGTGGCGTGGCCGGTGTAGGGATGATCCAGAATGGCGTCGATCAGTTCCGCGCCGGAGGCCCAGGGGAAGAAGTCTCCCACGCCCAAGCGCTCCGCCAGGGCGCTCAACAGGCCGGCCAGCGGGCGCGTTTCCCCGGGAGGCTCCAGTGCTTGCTCCATCAGGTAGAGGTGCGTGTTGGTCATCTTGCACCCCAGTTCCTCCAGCCAGCAGGTGGCGGGCAGCACCACGTCCGCGAATTGCCGCGCGGTGTCGTTCATGAACAGGTCGTGGCTCACTATCAGTTCCGTGCGGGCCAGCCCTTCGGCCACCATCCGCGCATCGGGAAAGGAGGAAAGCATGTTGGTGCCCAGCAGCAACAGCGCCTTGACCCGGCCGTCGCGCAGGCTGGCGGTGATCTCGCTCATCTGGTTGGGCACGTAGCTTCCCGGGGGCTTGCGTTCCGGCGCGGCCACGCTGGCCAGGGCCTGCCCATGGCTGGCCCCGCCATGCCGCGGGCCGAGGCCCGCGCCGGCAATCCCCAGGTTTCCGGTGAGGGCGGGCAGGCAGGCGATGGCGCGGGCGGCCTGCCAACTGTTGGCGCCCTTGTGCATGGAACTGCCGCCCAGCACGATCATGGCCGGGCGGGTGGCCGCATAACGGCGGGCCAGGGCGGTGATTTGCTCCGCGCCGATGCCGGTCACGGCGGCGGCCCACTGCGGAGTATATTGCCGCAGATGCGCCGCCAGTTGCTCGAACCCCTCGGTGTGGCGCGCCACGAATTGGGCGTCGTGCAGGGATTCGGCCACGATCACGTGCATCAGGCCCAGCGCCAGGGCGGCGTCGGTTCCGGGGCGGACGATGAGGGTCTCGTCGGACTGACCGGCCGCCTCGGTGCGGCGGACGTCCACCGTGACCACGTAGGCCCCGCGCTTTTTGGCGGCCAGCAGGTGGCGGGAGGTGTTGGGCTGGCTGGCCAGATTGGCGCCCCACAGCACGATCATTTCCGCGTGCCGGCCCATGTCCTCCTTGGTATGGACCTCCAGCACCCCGGTGAGGCCCACCCCGAAGCCCCCCAGCCCCCAGCAGATCATGGAAGGGTTCCACCATTGGCAGCCGTAAAGATTGGCGAAGCGGGCGGTCAACTGACCGTTGATGCGGGTGCCGTAGTTGTTGGTGAAGATGCCGTGCCCGCTCCAGAGGCCCACCGCCTCGCGCCCCACGGCCTTGCAGCGCCCGGCGATGTGGTCCAGGGCTTCGTCCCAGCCCACCCGCCGCCAGTCGTCCCTGCCCCGCCGCTCCCGCATCAGCGGGTGCAGCAGGCGCTTGGGATTGCCGATCACTTCGCGCGCGGCCTTGCCCCGCACACAGAGAAAGCCGGCGCTGTCGGGATTTTCCGGATCGCCGCGCACCCCCACCAGTTCGCCGCCGCGCACGTCCACCAACATGCCGCAGAGGGTGGGGTGGCAGCTCATGGGGCACATGGTGCGCACGGTGGTGGTTTCGGTGGTGGTTTCGGTGGTGGTTTCGGTGGTGGTTTCGCTGGTGACACCGGTATTGGATTCGCTGGAGGGCATGGGGCGGGACTCCGGGGAGTGGGGTGCATCCTGAACAATCGTAATGCGCCCAGGGTCACGCGGAGCGGTGGCGTATGTCAACGGGGAAACGCTCGAGGAAAGATTCCGCGATCGCCCCCGGGCTTGGCCCCGCCAGCCCACTACAGGGCCGCGAAATCTCCCAGCCTTCCCGGTGGAGGGGACACTTCCCCGCAGGCCCCAAAAAGGATAGGACAGGGAACGAACTCCGCCTCCATTATTTGAAAATCCAAATGGATCGCCAACCCCAACCACGGACAACGATGATCGACCTGTATACCTGGGCCACGCCCAACGGACGGAAAGTTTCCATCATGCTGGAAGAGACCGGGCTGGACTATACCACCCACGAGGTGAACATCGGCAAGGGAGAGCAACGCACGCCGGAATTCCTGGCCATCAGCCCCATCAACAAGATTCCCGCCATCGTGGACCAGGACGGCCCCGGGGGCGGCCCGTTCACCCTGTTCGAGTCCGGCGCCATATTGTTCTACCTGGCCGGGAAAACGGGCCGCTTTTTCCCCCAGGGGGAGCGCTCGCGGCACGAGACCATGCAATGGCTGATGTTTCAGATGGGCAACTTCGGCCCCATGCTGGGGCAGAATCACCATTTCCGGGGCCTGGACCACGAGGAGGCCTATTCCATCGAGCGATTCGCAACGGAAACGGCCCGGCTCTACGGCGTGCTGGATCGTCATCTGGCCAAACAGGATTTCCTGGCCGCCGGGGAATACACCATCGCCGATATGGCCACCTACCCCTGGGTGGCCCGCTTTCAGCGGCACAAGACGGAGCTCGCCGATTATCCCAATGTGCTGCGCTGGTTCCAGGCCCTGGGCCGACGCCCCGCGGTGGAAAAAGGAATGGCCGTCCCCTTTTTAAACTGAGGCCAAAGGCGGCTGCGCTAATGGAAAAAGCGGCCGCGGTGACATTCATCAGCAAGAAAACGGCCCTATCGGCAGCGGTGACATGAACGGCGGTGACATGAACGGCGGTGACATGAACGGCGGGGGCGGGGGCGAAAGAAAGGAGTTTCCGATGACCTCCCATCCGGTGAACCCAAACCGCGCGGCCCCACACCCGGTGACCTCCCATCCCATGGCCCCATACTCCGTGGCCATCGCCGGCGCGGGGCCCACCGGGCTGACCCTGGCCAACCTGCTGGGGCGCGAAGGGGTGGCCACCTTGCTGATCGAACGCAACGAGGCCACCGTCGCCGAGCCCCGGGCCGTATCCATCGACGACGAATCGTTGCGCACCCTGCAAGCCGCCGGGCTGGCCGGGGAGGTGGCCTCCCGGATGGTTCCCGGCTACGGTTCGATTTATCATACCCCCGGCCGCCGTCCCTTCCTGGCCGTGCAACCCTCCGAAAGTCCCTATGGCTATCCCCGCCGCAATGCCTTCCGCCAGCCGGTGCTGGAGAAACAACTCCTCGCCGGGCTGGACCGCTTCCCGGAGGTGACCCCATGGTTCGGCCAAGCGCTGGAATCGTTCCGGCAGACGGATCGGGGCGTGGTGTTGAGCGTGAAGGACACCCAGGGCCGCATTGTGGAAGTGGAATGCGGGTTTTTGATCGGGTGCGACGGAGCGGCGAGCACCGTGCGGCGCCTGTTGGGGATCGAAATGGCGGGATCGAGCTTCAGCGAGCGCTGGTTGATCGTCGACATGGAAAACTCAACCAACAACACCCGCCATACCGAAGTCTTCTGCGACCCCCGGCGTCCCTGCATCACCCTGCCGGGCCCCGATCGCACGCGGCGTTTCGAGTTCATGCTGCATCCCCATGAAAGCGAGGGAGCGCTGTTGCGGCCGGAAACGGTGCGCGGCCTGCTGGCCGCCCATGGGGCCGACATGAACGCCACCATCGTCCGCACCGCCGTGTATACCTTCCATGCGCGGATGGCCACGCGCTGGGGGGAGGGCCGGGTTTTGCTGGCCGGCGACGCCGCGCACCTGACGCCGCCCTTCGCGGGCCAGGGCATGAACTCCGGCCTGCGCGATGCCCACAACCTGGCCTGGAAGCTGGCCATGATCGCCCGCGGAGAGGCCGGCGCGGGGTTGCTGGAGAGCTATCCGTCCGAGCGCCGCGGCCACGCCTGGCAAATGATCCAACTGGCCCTGGGCATGGGGTGGATCATGCGGCCGCGCACCCGCCTTTCCGCCTGGATGGTGCAGACGGGATTCCGGCTGCTGGGGCTGGCCCCGCCCGTGCGCGATTACTTCGCCCAAATGCGCTTCAAGCCCAAGCCCCGCTTCACCGCCGGTTTTTTGATTCCCGGGCGCGGAGCGGCGCGCCGGCTGGCCGGGCGGCTCTTTCCACAGCCCCATGTCACCACGGCGGATGGCCGCCGGGTGCTGTTGGACGAGGTGCTGGGAAACCGTTTCGCGTTGCTGGCGTTCACTTCCGATCCCGGTGGCGCTTTCGGGGAAGCCGCGCATCCGGTCTGGGAGCGCCTGGGCGTTCTGCGCGTGGCGGTGATAGCCCCGGGCGCTTCCGTGGTTCCCATGGAAGGCGTGACCACGGTGACCGATGACGAAGGCGTGGTGGCGGCGGCCCTGGCGCGGCTTCCCGGTCACCTGATCCTGCTCCGGCCCGATCGCTACGTGGCGGCGTGCGTTCCCATCCGGCATACGGAGCGGCTGGCGGAAGCAGTGACGGCACTGCTCGACGAGACATGGAACGAGGGCGGGAAGTTTTGAGGTTTTTCCGGGGGACGGGGGCCGTAAGGGGGGAGGATTCGCGGAAAGGCCTCACCCCCCGGCCCCCTCGACCATGCGGAGATGGTTAGAAAGCGTCGTGTTAACAATGATTTGACAGAAGGCCCCAAAGCAGGGCCGGCGGGTAGTTGCCGCCGGGGTGAGGCGCCGTGTGGAATCTCCTCATACCTGGGCGCTGAAAAAACAATATGGCCGAGCCCAGGGGGTGGGCAGTTTCGCGGAAGTTCCGGGATGAAGCGGAGGGGTCACCCGGCCAGGGCGGCCGGAAAGGGGCCGCCACCAGGCCGGAGGCCCGCCAAATTGCCGGGCCGTGAGGCCTCCAATGCGCCAGGCCATGGGTTTCCCTGGGTGCTGGGCCGGGAGGCCTCCACCAAGCGCTCTCCACCCTCGGCGCCAAGCTCGGCCAGCCTGGCCAGCAGGGTGCGCTGGTCCAGGATTTCCAGCAGGGTTTTGCGGGCGGCCCGGCCCATCTGGAAGCCGCGCAGGTAACCGGCCATATGCTTGCGGAACTCGATCAACGCGAACCGTTCGGGCTTGGCTTCGCGCATCAACAGATAGTGCTCGCGCATCACTGCGGCCTTTTCGGCCAGAGAGGGCTCCCGCCGCGATGGGGCGGGAAGAAAAGCCCAGGGATTGCCGATGGCCGCCCTGCCGATCATGAAGCCGTCCAGGTTGCCCTGGCGCTCCAGGCCGTCGCCCATATCGCGGACGTCTCCATTGCCCAGCACCGGAACATCGAGGTGGCGTTTCAGTTCATGAATGGGAGCCCAGTCCGCCGCTCCGGAAAAGGCCTGGCGGTAGGTGCGCCCGTGGATGGTGATCAGGGAGGCGCCCGCGTTGGCGAGGGATTTGGCGAAAGGAATCAATCCGCCGGCATCCTCCCACCCCAGCCGGGTTTTCACCGAGACCTGGAGGGCGCAGGCCCGGGCCACGGATTCCACCACGCGGCAGGCCTGCCCGGCGTCGCGCATCAATCCGCTGCCGTGCTGGGAATTGACGATTTTTTTGGCCGGACATCCCATGTTGATGTCCACGCCGGCCACCCCCTGCTGTTCCAATATGCGGGCGGCCTCGGCGAACGCCTGAGGGTTGTTTCCGAACAATTGGACGAAGTAGGGATGTTCTTCCGGCGCAAAATCCAGCCGGCCGCGCAACCGGGGGCTGCGCAAAAAACCATCGGCGCTGGTAAACTCGCTGAACAGCACCACCTGCTTGTTGAACCGGCGCACGATGCGGCGGTAGGCGCTGTCGGTGATGCCGTCCATGGGCGCCAGGCAGACGATGGGGCGCGGCATCTCCGCCCATTTTCCGATTTGCTGTGGCATAATGTTTTGCAATCACCTTCCCCGATTCAACCAACGCGCCATGAATATTCTGATCATCGATGAAAACGAGGTGGCGCGCCGTCATTTGTTCTGGGCGCTACGCAAAAAACACGACCTGCATGAGGCCGCGACCCGCGAGGAGGCCCTCCAGACCCTGTCCAGGCTGACGCCCGACGCGGTGTTGATGGAACTGCTGGAAGAGCGGGACGCCGACGAATCGGCGGGAATCGCCCTTGTGGAACAGATGCTTGGAGAGGCGGACCCTCCCTCCATCATTATCATCACGCGCTCCGGACGGGAAGAGGTGGCCTCCCGCCTGCTGCGCAAGGGAGTGGTGGACGTCTTCACCAAGCCGGTGCGGCCGGAAGAAATCCAGGTGGTGCTGGGCCGGGTGGAACGGTTGCGCGAACTGGGGCGGGTGGCCCCGGAAGCGGACCCCCCCAGCGCGGCCCCGCCCCCCAAATCGCTTCGTGGCGCCGCGGCCGTCAGGGATGGCGGGATCAGCCAGGATGCCCTGGGCATCGTGGGGGTGGATCGGCAGATGCAGCATATGCTGGAGCAGGTGCGGCGCATCGCCCCCACGCCGGTGTCCGTGCTGATCACCGGGGAGACCGGCACCGGCAAGGAGATTTTGGCCCAGGCCATCCACAGGCTCAGCGGCCGGGCGCCCCAACGGATGGTGCCGCTAAACTGCGCCGTGCTCAGCGAAAACCTGGCGGAGGACGAGTTGTTCGGGCACGAAAAAGGCGCCTTCACCGGCGCCGTGGACCGCCGCAAGGGCAAGTTCGAATCCGCCAACAAGGGCACCTTGTTCCTGGATGAAATCGGGGACCTCGGTCTCCGCCTGCAGGCCAAGTTTCTGCGGGTGTTGCAAGAGCACACCTTCGAGCGGTTGGGCGGCAACCTGCCGATTTCCACCGATTTCCGCCTGATCAGCGCCACCCACCGCGATTTGGGCCAGATGACGCAAGAGGGCACCTTCCGGGAGGATCTGATGTACCGGATCGACGTGGTGTCCTTCCATATCCCCCCCCTGCGCGAGCGGCGGGGGGATCTCAAGCTGCTGTCCGGTCATTTCCTGACCGAGTTCGCCGAGGTTTTCGCCCGCCCCGAGCCACTCTCGTTCTCCAAGGAGGTGATGGCCTTCCTCTACGATTATCACTGGCCGGGAAACGTGCGCGAACTGCGGCATTTCGTGGAGCGCGCGGTGGCCCTGAGCGATGGCCCCGTGATCGGCCCCGAGGTGCTCCCGGACACCTTCTCCCCCGTGGTGGTGGGCGATTCCCTGGTGCCGGGCGAGGGCACCTTCGACACCATGGTGAAAAAGTACAAGCGCCAACTGCTGATCGAGGCGCTGGAAACCACCGGCAACAAAAAAATTCAAGCCGCCCAATTGCTGGGCATCAGCAAATCCTACCTGTTCAAGATGATCAAGCAGCTTTCCGTGCCGGGCTGAGGGTGGCGCATGGAAATGAAAACCGCCTTGCCGGGCACGGCGAAATCCCTTCCTTCGGTTCACCCAATGGATCCAACAAATGAAGAGGCTTCGATTCGTCCGGCCAGAAATTCCGTGGGGTTTTAGCGCCGGGTTTTAAGATTCATTTTCAAAACAAGGCGAAACGGAGGCGAGAGCCGAAAATTGGCAGGAAGGGGAAACCACCGGCAAGGCCATCAAAACCCTGCCATGCCCCTGGTCACAACCGCCCGCGCTCCGCTGGAATGGCATCGCGCAGGTAGTCGACGATTTCCTGCAGGGGCGTGCCGGGACCGAACAACTGGCCCACGCCCATCCCGCGGAGCTTGTCCCGGTCCTCGCCGGGGATGATGCCCCCGCCAAAAAGCAGCACGTCCTCAAGATGCTGTTCCTTCATGTTGGCCAGCACCTGTGAGAACTGCGTCATGTGCGCGCCGGAAAGTACGCTCAAGCCGATGGCGTCCACGTCCTCCTCCATGGCGGCCCGCACGATGTTCTCCGGGGTCTGCCGCAAGCCGGTGTAGATCACCTCGAACCCGGCGTCCCGCAGCGCGGCGGCGATGACGTGAATGCCCCGGTCATGGCCGTCCAGGCCCGGTTTGCTGAGTAGAACCCGGATGGTGCGTTTGGGGGGGGCGCCGCCGCTCATCGATCCGCCGCTTGGCTATGGGTGACAATTTCCTTGGGCCGCCATCCCGCCGGTTCCCGCACGGAATGGAGAGTCCCTGATTCGAGGGGTCATGCTTCCATAATCCCCGTGAGATGTCATCGCATCTCCGGCAGGGAGTTGCCGGGACAGCACACCCGGCGGGTGTGCGGGGACATGGGTCACACATTCGGACACAACATGCCTCGCCCCCACGGAACCCAGTCTTCGTAAATTGCAAAATCCGTGGAAAGCAGTTTTTCATCCCGCGGGACGGGGCTCAACGGTGAACTGCCTATCCACAGATTTCCCAGATTGCACAGATGGAAAAACGGGATCCCCGTACGTATTCGATCATCGGCGGTTC
>JACZSY010000316.1 GCA_022573975.1 SAR324 cluster bacterium
GTACTTGAGGACGATCACCTCCCAGCCCATGGAAACGAAGATCTCGTAAAGCTGACGCACCCGGTTCAGGCTGAGCAGCTTGTCCAGGCTTTGGCGGTTCAGGTCGATGATCCACCACAGGTTGCGCAGGTTGTAGTTCTGCCCTTCCACCAGCGCCTCGTAGAGCGTGCCCTCCTCCATTTCCGCATCGCCCATCAACGCGATGTAGCGGCCCGGTTGGCCGCTTTGGGGAAAATGGCGGAAGACGTAATCCTGCACCAACGCGCTGAACAGCACATTGACCCCGCCCAGCCCCACCGACCCGGTATTGAAATGAATGCCGTCGCTGTCCTTGCGGCGGCTGGGATAGGACTGGATGCCCCCGAATTCCCGAAAGCGCGGCAGCATGGCCGGGTCCAGGTTGCCCAACAGCGCCTGCAAGGCATGAAAGGCCGGGGAGCTGTGGGGTTTGAGGGCCAGCCGGTCCCGTGGGGTCATCACGCGGCACATCAACGCGGTCAGCAGCGAAACCACCGACGAGGTGGAGGCCTGGTGGCCCCCCACCTTGATTTTATCCGGATTGGGCCGCACCTTGTTGGCGTGATGGATCATGTAGGTGGAAAGCCAGAGCGCCTTTTTTTCCACCGCTTCCAGGATGGAAAGCGCCTCCGGGGTGACGGGATGGGATGTCCGCGTCATTGGCTTGGCTTGGGTTGTCCTGGACATGATCGAATATCTCCTCCGCTCCGTTTTACAGCATCAGCCGTTCCGGAGATTCCAGCACCTCCTTGAAGGCCTGCAGGAACACCGCGCCGGTGACGCCGTCCACCGCCCTGTGGTCCGCGGACAGCGTGGCCTTCATCAGCTGCCGGAACACCACCCGCCCCCGATCGGCCACCGGGCGCAGCTGGGGCTGGGCGATGGCCAGGATGCCCGCCTGGGGGGGATTGATGATGGCGGAAAATTCCACCACGGGATACATCCCCAGATTGCTGATGGTAAAGGTGCCCCCTTGCAAATCCTCCGGCTTCAGCCGGCGGTTGCGGGCTTTTTCGATCAGGAGGCCGGTCTCCCGGGCGATGCGGCCAATGCTTTTCAAATGACAATCGCGCACCACCGGCGTGACCAGGCCCTCGCCGGTGGAGGCCGCGAACCCGATATGCACCGCGCCAAACCTCCGCAGGGCCGTCTCGCCATAGGCGGCATTGAGATCGGGCGCTTTTTCCAGCGCCAGGGCCGTCGCCTTGATCATCAGGTCGTTGACGGATATCTTCCCATCGCCGGACAGGGCATCGGAGAGCACCCCGTTCAACCGCTCCCGCAGCAACATGGCCTCGGTCACGTCGATTTCGGCCGTCATGTAAAAGTGGGGCGCCTCCCGCTTGGATTCTCCCATGCGCCGGGCGATCGCGCGGCGCAATGGGGAGTGGGGGATGTCCTCGTCGCGCAAAAAATCCGCGGCCCGCGGGGAGGCGGATGCGCGATGGTTGGCTGAGGGGCCGGCGCCCGATACACCGCCGGGTACGGCACCGAAGCCGCCAGGCCCTTCCGTGGCAGGGAAGGCTCCTTGAGCGCCTCCCTGGGCGGCCTCGATGAAAGGTTGCAAATCCGCCATCACGATTTTTCCACCCGCTCCGCTTCCTTTCAGGCCGGACAGTTCGATCCCCAGCGATTCCGCGACCCTGCGGGCCAGGGGTGAAGCGGCCGCGGTGCCCCTGGGGGGGCTTTCCGCCGGAGAGGGGGGCTGTTGCTGGTGGATGGGGATCACATTGGAGACCGGCGCCGGCATCGCCACGGAAAGATCCCGGACATTCCGGACTTCCTGGACTTCCCGGGTTTCACCCCCTGGCGGCTGGCCCGGAACCCCAGCCGGAGCCGGCTCCGGCTCCGGAACGGGCGCCGCCGCGGCGGCCGGGGGCGTTTCCACCTCGTCCGCCTCGCCGATCAAACAGAGTACGCCATCCACCGGGACGGTTTCCTGTTCCTGGGCCACGATGCGAACCAAGACCCCCTGATGGGGCGTCTCGACTTCCACGATGACCTTCTCGGTTTCCACTTCCACGATCGGTTCCCCCAGGCTTACCGCCTCGCCGACCGCCTTCAACCACCGGCTGATGGTACCCTCGGTCATCTCGTCGCTCAACTTCGGCAGCCGAATTTCTTTTGCGATGACGTCTCCTTTCGCCGGAGCAAAGAAGAATGACCTCGCCGCGAGCAGCGAGGGTTCAAACCTGGGGCTTCTTTTTCGCCACAAGCGGCGGGGAATGGAACCCGCACAAAAAAATTCTATTCGATGAGGCCAAACCTATCATCATTTGCAGGGGGCCTCAAATGGCGCTCCATCCGCCGCCGGAAAACCCCATCGGCTCCTCCCCGTGTGAAAAATTCAGGTGGCTCCACCCCTTTTTGCCATCAAAGGGGGCGGGTGGGTTCATGTGTGGCGGATTCGATACAAATTTCGGTTTCAAACCACGGCATGCGCCGCCGCGGGTGGCCGGATGGAAAAAACCGGCCTTGCAAAGGCAGCGGCACGCATTCTCCCTGGATTGGCGGAACGGTTCCTCCCCACCGGCCCTGCCACGGCGTGGCGCCGGGCCTGGCAGCGGTCTACAATATGCATTCCCAGGGAAGGGCGATGCGGGCGCCAAATCCTGAAATTTCGGCGATCCTTCACCCTGGAGCCGGCCATTGGCCAATGTTTTGCAGCAGAACATGCAATATAGCTGGTAAAAGAATCCTTTTCTTAAATTTTTCCCGTCAGCAAAAACGGATCGCCACAAGATGGAAATGAGAAGAAAAACGGCTTCGCCTGCCCGGCCGGCGATGGATCGATTACTGGGTTCCAGGGTTTGGGAGGGTTCCCGGGGGTTGTTTTGGGCCTTGCGGTTCGCCGTCGCTATCCTCGTGTGCGTGGGTATTGCCGCGTGCGACAACGTATCGATCCAGTTCGGCCGGCCCAGTGACGATGAGGACATGGCGAAGGACAGACTGCCCGTTGTGTACCCGGTCGAGACGACGCTGCCCCACCGGGGGGACATCTCGACGTATTTCGAGACGACGACGCGGGTCGAGGCCGAACGGCGCGTGGACGTCTCCGCCAAGGCCAATGCACGCTGCACGGAGATCCTGGTTGAGGAGGGTGACGAAGTCACGTCGGGCCAGGTGCTGGCTGAGTTGGAGAAGGACGAGGCGCAAGCTGCATACGCCGAGAGCGAAATCCAGGTCCGGCAAGACCAGACGTCGTATGAGATTGCCAAACAGCAATTTGAAGAAGGTCTCGGGCCGAAAGTCGAGATGGACAGCGCCTATTATGCATATGAACAGGCGCTGGCGAAGCTTGAGTCGCAACGTATCCAACTCGAGAATCTTACAATTCGGGCGCCCATAGACGGCGTCGTCACGTCGCGGAAAATTCAGAAAGGGATGCTGCTGAATTCGGGAACGGAGGTATTCAGCATCATGGATCCGTCGTCGTTCATACTCACAATCTCGCCGCCAGAAAAAGAATTGCCGCGCCTAAAACTTGGGCAGAAGGCGAAGGTGACCATCGACTCGATCCGGGGTCGTGAATTTGAGGCGTCGATCAGGCGAATCAACCCCAGCGTCGATCCCGTTAGCGGGACTCTCAAAGTGGTTCTCGATTTCGACAGCGAGATTCGTACGCGCTTGCATGAGTCAGCGTTTGCACGCGTGAAACTGGTCATGGCGACGCTGGAGAACGCGATGCTCGTGCCCAAGGAGGCCATCCTCGAAGAGAATGGCCGTACCTATGTGATGGTCGCCCGCCGAAATGAAGCGGTGGACGAGAAATCCGGTGAGGCGCCCAAACAAGCGGATGAGGCCGCGGCGGAGTCCGAGGCACGAGAAGGGGCGGCGATTCTCACCGGTAGCACCGGTTTGCGTTCAGGTGAGGTGGAGGCGTCCGTTCAGGAGGACCTCGAGCCGGATGCCGCCGAGTTCCCTGGGCCGTCGTACACAGCAGAGCGGCTAGAGGTGCGGACGGGCATTGAGGACAGTTTCTCGGTGCATATTTTTGCCGGTCTGAGCGACGAGGACTTGGTGATCACTAACGGGCAGTACACGCTTAAATCCGGCGCGCTGATTCGCCTGACCAGCAGGGGCCCGGCGATCTTCGTACAGGAACGAGCCGGCCTGGGCGGAAGAGCCTTTAGGGTTTACAAGTACCGGACCATGACCCTGGAGGCGGACCCCTATGGCGCCAGCCCAAAATCGGGCGACGACCCCCGGCTCACGTCCTTCGGCCGTTTCCTCCGGGAAACCTCTCTCGATGAACTACCGCAATTGTTCAACATCC